>JAUHYN010000041.1 GCA_030426505.1 bacterium
GATTTCGGCTCCCTTCACGGCGCGCACGAACCTCACGAGCGTCACCTTCCCGCCGCCGCTCTACGACGACGAGGAGGTCGTCATCCCGATCCCCTTCGCGTTCACGTTCTACGGCGCGCAGTACACGCAGCTCCGCGCGACGACGAACGGCTACCTCACGTTCGGTGCGACGCCGGTGGCGTTCAACAACACGAACCTCCCGAGCACGACGCCGCCCGAAGCGATCATCGCGCCGTTCTGGGACGACCTCCGCGCGACAGTGATCGAGTACGGCGTCGACGGCGTGGCGCCGAACCGCGTGCTCGTCATGCAGTACACGGACGCGCACGTGCTCGGGAACGCGACGAGCGGGCGGCCGCAAGTGCAGATTCGCCTGTACGAGGGCCGCGAGGGCCGCTTCGAGATCCACTACGGGCCGGTGCTCAACATGACGGACCCGCTCGCGTGGTCGGCGTCGATCGGGTTCGAGGATGTCTCCGGGACGCGGGGCGCCGCGTTCGCCGCGTGTACCCCGAACTGCACGGGGAACGATCTCGCCGGCCTCGAAGACACGTTCTTCCGCGCGCGGATCGACGTTGGGCCGGAGCTCGTCGCGGCGTCGGTGACGGCGCCGCCCGAGGTGTTCGAGGGCGTGCCGTTCGACGCGACCGTCGAGATCCACTCGCTGTCCTCGCAGGCGCTCGGCCCGTTCCGCTACGAGCTGCACCTCGCGCCGGACGGCTCCTCGCAGACCGGCAACGTCGTGTACCGATCGGCGCCCACGACGCTCGCCGCGTTCGCGCTCCAGTCGCGCACCGCGACGACGACGATCCCACTCCCCACGCCGCCGGGGCGCTATCGGCTGTTGTTGGTGGTGGACGCGGACGACGACGTGGCGGAGATCGACGAGACGAACAACGTCGCGCAGACGTTGGCGGCGTTCGACATCGCGCCGCGCCGCCCCGACTTCGAGGTGGTGTCGATCGAAGCGAACCCGACGCAGGCCGCGCCCGGCGAGACGATCGACGTGACGCTCCGGATCGCGAACACCGGTAACCTCCCGCAGACTTCGCCGTGGTCGATCCGACTTTCGCGCAACGCCGTGATCACCGTGGACGACCTCGAGCTCGACGCCGGGTCGACGCCGCTCGCGATCGCCGAGACCGCGACGCTCACGCGCGCGCTCACGCTCCCCACCGATCTCGAGGCCGGTCGCTACGAGCTGGGCGCGATCGTGGATCCCGCCAACGTCCACGTGGAGATCGACGACCTGAGGAACACCGGCGTCGCGGCGTCGCCGCTCACGATTCGGACCGACGAGCTCGAGGTCCTCACCGCCGAGCTCTCGCGCGCGTACGTCGGCGTGGACTACTCGGCGTTCCTCTTCGCGGCCGGCGGCGACGGCGCGTTCTCGTGGTCCGTCGCGAGCGGCGCGCTCCCGGACGGCCTCGAGCTCGACCGCGCGACCGGCGAACTCTCGGGCCGCGCGACGGCCGAGGGCACGGCGAGCTTCACGATCCAGGTCGACAGCGGGGGTTTGACGGCGACGCGGGCGTTGTCGATCGAGGTGTCGCGCGCGCGCGCGGGGATCTCGATCGTGACGCGCGCGTTGTTGCCCGGCGTGGTGGGCGCTTCCTATCCGCCGGCGCCGATCGGGGCGACCGAAGATCAGCTCCAGCGGATCGTCGCGGTGGGTGGGACCGGCGGCTATCAGTTCTCGCTGGTGTCGACGCCGCCGCCGGGCCTCGCGCTCGATCCTTCCGGGTTGTTGTCGGGCGTGCCGCGCCAGGATGGGATCTTCGATCTGCAGATCGAAGTGACGGACGGGACCGAGACGGCGAGCGCGGTGTTGGTGCTGACGGTCGGGCAACCCGGTCGGCTCACGTTGGTCGCGGCGTTGTTGCCCGACGGTCGCCTCGGCGAGGAGTACACGTACCAGCTCCAGGTGATCGGGAAGTCCGAGACGTCGAGCGTCACGTTCTTCACGAACGGACCGCTGCCGGACGGCGTGTTGTTGTCGCCGGGCGGGCGCCTCGTCGGCATTCCGCAGGGCGTGGGGACGCGCGAGTTCGAGGTGTCGGCCGTCGAGTCCGGTCCCGGCGCCACGCGCGACACCGCGAGCTACCGCCTCACGATCCTTCACGAAGGCGGCTTCAGCATCACGCCGAGCTCGGTGCCGCACGGCGTGTTCGGGGAGCCGTACTCGGTCGAGCTCAAGACGCGGAGCGGAGAGCCGCCGCTCACGTGGCGCGTGCTCGGGCCGCCGTTCCACCGCGGCGTGATGTGGTCGGTCGACGCCGCGTCCGGTGCAGACGTCCTCACGATCGCCGGCACACCGGAGGTCACCGGCGTGGTGAGCGTGCTGGTCACGGTGACCGACGCGCGCGGTCGCTACGCGCAGGCGCCGTACTCGCTCGAAGTCGATCTCCCGCCGCAGGCGATGACGGTGGACGAGGGCTGCCGGTGCGTGACGAGCGGGCGCGCGTCGGCGTGGTTGCTCGCAGGGCTCCTCGTGTTCGCGGTCCGGCGCCGGCGATTGTGATCGCCATTGCAGCGCGTGCGGCGTTCGCGTCGTCGCATCGCTGATCCCTAGAATGGAGCGATGCGTTGGTTGCTCCTGGTGCCGATCCTCGCGACGGGGTGCCTCCACGGGCCGGACCCCGCGCTCGAACGCCAGCGCTCGGCGTTGAAGGCGGCGAAGAACGCGAGCTGGGCGGCGCAGGCGCGCAAGGAGCGCGTGCGACACGACGCGAGCCGAGAGGACGCGTACCGCGAGGCGCGCAAGGCCGCGCTCCTCGCTTCGATGCGCGGCGCCGTCGCGCCCCGTGGGCGCGGGGCGATCCTCGCGGTGTTCGAGGTCGAGGACCACGACGCGATCCTCTCCGACGCGGAGCGCGCCGAGTTGTCGGCGTATTTCGCGACGGCGATGTTGGAGCGGACTTCGAGCCGGATCGTCCCGCCGGATCGCATTCGCCGAGAGCTCCTCGACGCGAAGACGCGCTCGTACCGCGCGTGCTTCGACGATGGGTGTCAGGTGGAGCTCGGTCGCCGCCTCGCGGCCGACCACACGCTGGAGCCCGGTCTGTTCAGGAGCGACGACGGGTGTCAGCTCGGCGCGACGCTCTACGACCTCGCGACCGAGACGACGACCTGGGCATCGTCGACGACGACGTCGTGCGACGTGATGTCGCTGTACCTCGCGTCCGAGACGCTCGCGCGTTCGCTCGCGGAGAAGCAGGGGAGGCTGCGGTGAGGGCGTGGCTCTTGGCGTTCGCGCTGCTCTTCTCGACCAGCGGGTGCTTCACGGTGCTCCAGGCGGCGGCGGCGTTCGAGGCCGACGACGTGCGCGCTCGCCGCGAGGCCCGCCTGCGCGAGGAGCAGACGCGCCTCGCCGAACTGGAGCGGCGCGAACGTCGCATCGCCCATTCGCGCGCGATCGAGGCGGAGCGCCTCTCGGCGCGCCTCGCGTCGCGCCGCGCGCGGATCGACGAAGACGTGCGGGCCGAGGTCGCCGAACAGCTCGCCGCCGAGAGTCCGCTGGGCCACGGCGCGGTCGTGGCGCTCCTCCCGATCGAGTCGCGCGGCGACGTCGGCGCGAACACGACCGACGCGCTCGACGCGTTGCTGTTCCTCGAGCTCAGCGCGACCGATCGCTTCCGGTTCGTACCCCGCCGCGACATCGAAGCCGCGAACCGCCGCGTGAAGGCGGAGTCGCTCGGTGACTGCGTGGACGCGCGCTGCAACATCGAGATCGGCCGCGCGCTGGCGGCGGAGCGTGTCCTCGCGCCGCGCTTGTTCGCCTCCGCGGACGGGTGTGTCGTTGCGCTGTCGCTGTTCGATCTGACCACGGAGACCGGAGACTGGGCCGCGACCGTGAAGGCGCCGTGTGAGGACGGCGCGCTCCGCGACGCCGCCCGCCGCCTCGCCGCGCGGCTGGCCGTGCCCGACGTGGATCGCGCGCGGGCGCCGCTGACGGCCGAGGCGCCCCGCTCGGAACCGAAGCGGGAGCGGGGCCCGAGGCCGGTGTTCGTGCCGACGGCGTCCCGACCGGAGCCGAAGCAGGAACGGGCCCGGAGGCCGGTGCCCGTGCCGACGGCGTCCCGACCGGAGCCGAAGCGGGAACGGGCCCCGGAGGCCGGTGTTCGTGCCGTCGGAGTAACGCGCCCCCAGCCCGAGCCCGAGCCCGAGCCCGAGCCCGTCCACCGAATCCTGGACCCCCGGTCGGGTCCCGATCCGCGCCAACCCGACCACGCCTCCAGTATCCTCTCCTACGGTGCTGCGCCTCCGCCCCTGGCTGCTCCTGCCTCTCCTCACTGCGTGCCCCGCGCCCGCCTCCGATCCCGCGCCTCCGCCTCCGCCCCCGCCGCCGCCGCCGATGGCCGAGTGCGACGGCGCGGCGGTCCTCGATCGCGCCGGGCTCGAAGCGCGCTACCGCGACGACGTCCACCCGCTGCTCGCGCGCCCGATCGGCGAGGGCGGCTGCGCCGACTGCCACGCGCCGGGCACCAGCCACGACCTGATCGTCTGGCGCGAGGATCCAACGCGCACGTTCGAGGCGATGTGGTCGGCCGGTCTGCTCGACACCGCCGCGCCGCCGAAGTCGATGCTCGCCGTGCTCGCGGTCGACGCCGTGCCGCGCATGCCGCTCGGTCGTGAAGCGTGGCCCGAAGACGAGCGCGCCGTGATCGCGTCCTTCGCGTGTGACCTCGAGGCGAGCATGCTCGTCGCGCCGCCGCTCTGTGACGGCCCGCCGGATCCGGGGCACGTCCCGCTCCGCCGCCTCTCGTCCGCGCAGTACCTCGCGACCGTCGCCGACGCGCTCGGCTACGACGCCACCCGCCCCGACGCCGAGCTCGTCCTCGCGCCCGACGAGATCGCGTTCGGGTTCGACAGCGTCGCGGTCGCGCAGCGCCTCTCGACCGGGCACGTCGAGCGCTACGCCGAGGCCGCCGAGAAGATCGCCAACGACACCCTCTTCGTCGCCGAACCGCTGGGCCTCGCGTTCGAAGCCGAGTCGCTCGACGCCTGGCTCTACAGCGGCGGCCCTCCGCGGACCGGTCACGGCTGGCCCGCGGATACCGATGGCGACGGCGCCGCGGACGTCTACCACTTCCAACGCATCATCTCGTACGTGACGCCCGGCCTCGTCGAGGTGAAGTACCCCGGCCGCTACGAGGTCACGATCCGCGCGCAGGGCTACAACGCCGACCAGCGCGTCCTCCAGGACGGCGAGCTCGTCGTTACCGAAGAGGACGTCCCGCCCGAGATGCGCGTCGACTTCGGGTCGTCGCTGTTCCAGGTCGTCGAGGTCCCCGGCGAGTTCCACGAGTTTGGCGCGTGGCAGGAGTTCACGATCGTCTTCGAAGACGTGCCGGCCGGCCCGCACGAGATCCGAGTCGGCCTCACCAACATGGGCTACGGCCCGAACCGCCAGCGCGACGTGCGCCTGCGCGTCGATCACTTCCGCATCGACGGCCCCGCCGCCGACCAACTCCCGGTCACCGACTGGGCGCGCGTCGAGCGCTACCTCGTCTGCGCCGACGGCAGCGATCCCGCCTGCAACACGCTCGCGGTGGAGAACGTGCTCGCCACGCTTTGGCGCCGCGTCCCGACCACCGAAGAGGTCGCGCGCTACGAGACGCAGCTCCTCGACACCGTCTTCGACGACGGCGGCACGTTCCGCGAGGCCATCGCGCTCGTGCTGGAAGCCGCGTTGCTGTCGCCGAGCTTCGTGTACCGCGTCGAGCTCGAGTCCCCCGGCGCGCCCGTCCGCGCGCTCACCGGTCACGAGCTCGCCACGCGCCTGTCGTACTTCGTGTGGGGCGGCCCGCCGGACGCGACGTTGCTCGCGAAGGCCGCCGACGGATCGCTCCTCGAAGACGAGTCGCTCGGCCTCGAGCTCGATCGCATGATTGCGCACGAGCGCGCCGCGGCCCTCGTCGACGACTTCGGCGCGCAGTGGCTCGGCCTGAAGCGCCTCGACACCTTGATGCTCTCCGCCGAAGTGTTCCCGGAGCTCGACGACGCGCTGCGCGCCGACCTCGCGACGGAGCTGCGCAGCCTGCTCGACGACGTCGTGCGCGACGGCCGCGATCTCCGCGACCTCCTCGACACCGACACCACGTGGGTGAACGACCGCCTCGCCGCCCACTACGGGCTGCCGATCCCGGGGAGCGGAGAGGCGTTCGTCGAGGTGGACGTCGCGGATCAGCCGCGCGGCGGCCTGCTCGAGAGCGGCGGGATCCACGCGATCACTTCGCACCCGGATCGCACCTCGCCCACGCTGCGTGGGCGTTGGATCCTCGAGAACCTGTTGTGCCAGCCGCCGGCCGAGCCGCCCGCGGACGCCGACACGAACATCCAACGCCCGGACCTCGCGGACCTCACGCTGCGCGAGCGCCTCGAACAGCACCGCGTGGATCCGGCGTGCGCGTCGTGCCACGCGATGATGGATCCGCTCGGCATGTCGATGGAGCACTTCGACGCGCTCGGTCGTTGGCGCACCACGGACGATTTCGGCGACACCGTCGATCCCTCGTCCGAGATGCCGGACGGCACCGCGGTGCGCGGACACGAGGACGTGCTCACGTGGTTGAAGACGCAGCCCGCGTTCGATCGCTGCGTGACGAAGAAGCTCGCGACCTACGCGCTCGGTCGCGACCCGCGCACGATCGACGCCTGCGCGCTCGACGCGATCCGCGACACCTGGACGCAGGGCGACCGCTCGCTCGCGAGCCTCGTGAAGGCGATCGCGATGAGCCCGGTGTTCCGCGAGCGCCGCGACGAAGCGATGGGTGAGTACGACCACCTGACGGGAGGACCGTGAAATGAAGCGCTTCGAGATGAACCGCCGCACCGTGCTGCGTGGTCTGGGCGCGTCGCTCGCGCTCCCGTTCCTGCCGAGCCTCGCGCCGCAGAAGGCCTGGGCGCAGGCCGCGACGCCGCCGAAGCGGCTGCTCTACTACTACGTCCCGAACGGGATGCTCCGCGACAAGTGGACGCCGGCCGAGACCGGCCCCGGCTACGCGCTCACCGAACTGCTCGAGCCGCTCGCGCGGCACAAGCAGGACTTCACCGTGGTGAGTGGGCTCGACAACGCGCCGGGGATCCGACGCGACGGCGACGCGGGGGGCGGCGCGCACTTCCAACAGACCGCGTCGTTCCTGACGTTCGAGCACATCGAGCGCGACGTCTTCCGCGCGGGGAAGTCGGTCGATCAGATCGCAGCGGACGCGGTCGGCGACGCGACGGCGTATCGCTCGCTCGTCCTCGGCACTTCGGGCGGCAGCTCGACCGGCGTGTGCGCGGGGCAGGACTGGCCTTGCGCGTACCTCGCGCACATCTCGTGGGCCGACGCGACGACGCCGATGGCGAAGTACGGCAACCCGGCTTCGCTGTTCGACGTGTTGTTCGGCGCGACGAACGCGAGCGCCGAGGATCGCGCGAAGCGGTTGTCGCGCAAGCAGAAGGTGCTCGACGTCGTGCGCACGGACGTCGCGCAGCTCTCGTCGCGCCTCGGCACCTACGATCGCCACAAGCTCGATCGCTACGTCACCGCGGTGAACGAGCTCGAGGATCGGGTGATCAGGCTGTCGAACGCGCCGATGTGCGATCCCGGCGACGAACCGAACTGGGGCTCCGGCTACATCGCGCGCCACGAGGCGATGCTCGACATGCTCGTGCTCGCGTTCGAGTGCGACGTCACGCGTATCGCCACGTTCATGACGGAGCAGGGCGGCAACAACAACCTCGGCCCGTACAGTTGGGTGACGCACCAGGGCCAGGCGCTCACGGAGGCGTTCCACCCGCTGTCGCACCACTCCGGCGACCCGGACAAGATCGCGAAGATCGCGGCGATCTGTCGCTGGGAGATGGACGTGTTCGCAGGGCTCCTCGATCGCATGAAGGCGGTCGACGAAGGTGACGGGACGACGCTGCTCGACAACAGCATCGTGTTCTTCAGCAGCGAGGCGGGCGAGGGGAACGATCACTCGCCGACGGATCTCCCGATCGTCGTCGCGGGCGGCGGACAGGGGACGCTCGTGAAGGGCACGCACCTCGCGTACAGCGCGCCGAACAACATCTACGCGGACCTGCACCTCGCGTTGTTGGGGGCGTTCGGGGTGTCGACGGGGCCGATCGGGGACGAGCAGCGGACGACGCCGCTGCCGGGCATCACGGTCTGACGCGGATCAGAACTCGAGCATGATCGCGCCGCCCGCGGAGTACATGACGAAGCGGGCGACGGCGATGAACAGGGTCGGGTCCCAGCGGAACTCCGGCATGATGTGGAGGATCGGGCCGTCCTCGCCGAAGGGGATCGGCACGTCCATCGAGATGCCGCCGGGGGCGTAGAACGAGATGATCGCGGTGCCGACGGACTGCGAGATCACGAAACCGACGTACTCGAGATCGAGGTAGTAGCGGACGCCGATCATCGGCTGCATGAACGGCAGCGAGTAGTTGAAGTCGTCGTTGTTGCCGGACGCGAACATGAGGTTTGCGTCGAGCGTGAGCGACAGGTTCCGCTCCTTACCGCCGAACGGGTACTCGAAGCGCGGGTTCACGACGAGCAGATCGAAGAAGCCCGCGCCGAACTTGGTGTACGAGATGTCGACGCCGGCGTACTCGCCGTCGCCGATCGCGTAGTCGAACGAGCCCACCGGGACGAAGTCGCCGACGTCGCTCTGCTGGACGTCGGTGGCGCCCTCGTCGTCGCCGGGGAAGTCGACCTGCCCGATGAAGCCGAGGGGGACCAGGCCACCGGCCGCCACGGCCATGCGGCCGTCGACCATCGGCTTCGCGGGGCGCGCGCGCGACCCGACCGGGAACGCGCAGTGGAGGCTGGAGGTCGAGATGAGGGCCGTGAGGATCAGGAGGCGCAGGCGGGACACGGCGGCATCATCGCCGAAGTCGGGGTCGCGCGCGAAAGACGCGGTGACGATTCCGCTTGTCGAAGGTACCCCTGGGGGGTATATGTTCGAATACCCCTTGGGGGTATAGGAGCCGAAGCGATGATGGACGCGGAGACGAAGAAGAAGGTGTTGGCCCGGTTGAAGCGGGCGGAGGGCCAGGTCGCGGCGTTGCGCCGGATGGTGGAAGAGGACACGTATTGCGTGGATGTCCTCACGCAGATCTCGGCGGTCCAGGGCGCGCTCGGGAAGGCCGGGCAGATCATCCTCGGCTCGCACGTTCGCACGTGCGTCTCGCACGCGTTCGATCGCGGGGACGAGGACGACAAGGTCGCGAAGGTCGAAGAGTTGATGGACGTGTTCGGTCGCTACGCGGGGATTGGAGGTCGGTGATGCAAGCCTACGGACAAGCGCTCCTCGGTGTGCTCGGCTCGCTCGCGCCGTTCCTGTTGCTCGGCGCGTTCGTCGCGGGCGTGCTCCACATCCTCCTGCCGCGCGACTTCGTGCGTCGGCACCTCGGCGGACGCGGTGGCGTGCTGAAGGCGGTCGCGCTCGGCGTGCCGTTGCCGCTGTGCTCGTGCGGCGTCATCCCCGCCGGCCTCGGCCTCAAGAAGGACGGCGCGAGCGATGCGTCGACGGTCGGCTTCCTCATCAGCACGCCGCAGACCGGCGTGGACTCCATCCTCGTGAGCGCGAGCTTCCTCGGCTTGCCGTTCGCGTTGTTCAAGGTCGTGTCGGCGGCGGTGACGGGCGTCGTCGGCGGGTGGCTGACCGGCGTCGTCTCGCCCACGGAATCGACGGCGGCCGCCGCGCCCGCGCCCGAGGCCGGCGCGCCCACGAACAAGCTCCGCGAGCTCGTCGATCACGCGTTGATGATCCTCGGCTCGATCTGGGGCTGGATCCTCTTCGGCGTCCTCGCGTCCGCTGCGATCGAAGTGTTCGTCCCGAAGGACTTCCTCGCCGGCTTCGCCGACTCCGGTCCGCTCCTCCCGATGCTCGCGGCGCTCGCCGTTTCGCTCCCGCTCTACGTGTGCGCGACCGCGTCGGTGCCGATCGCCGCGGCGCTGGTGCAGGCTGGCTTGCCGGCGGGCGCGGCGCTCGTGTTCCTGCTGGCGGGGCCCGCGACGAACGTCGCGACGATCGGATCGATCTACCGCACGCTCGGTAAGAAACCACTCGCCGTCTACCTCGCGACGATCATCCTGGGGAGCATCGGCTTCGGTTACGTGTTCGACTTCGTGCTCCCGCTCGACGCGATCACGAGCCACCACGATCACGCCTCGATGGAGTGGTGGCGCGTCGCGAGCATCGTGGTGCTCGTCGCGCTGCTCGCGTACTTCGCGTTCCGCGACCTGACCGCGAAGCTGAAGTCCGCGCCCGCGGCCGACGACGCGATCGAGGTCGGCGTCGAGGGCATGACCTGCAACGGCTGTGTGCGGAAGCTGGAACGCACGCTCGGCGAGACCGCCGGCGTGGACGAGGCCCACGTGACGCTCGAGCCGGGGCGCGCGGTGGTGCGCGGCGCCATCACGCTCGAGGACGTGCGCGCGGCGGTCGCGCGCGCGGGCTATCGCGTGGTGGACGCGGACGGCCCGGTGGAGGTCGCGGTCGAAGGGATGACGTGCGGCGGGTGTGCGAAGAAGCTCGAGCGAACGCTCCGCTCGCACGGCGCCGACGACGTCCAGATCACGCTCGACCCCGGCCGCGCGGTGGTGCGCGGCGCGATCTCGGCGGAAGAGGTCCGCGCCGCGGTCGCCGAGGCGGGCTTCCGCGTCCCCGAAGAGAAGCCCGCCTGATCTCAGTCGTCGTCGTCGTCGTCGTCGGTGTTCTCGCGGATGAAGTCTTCGACGGACTTCGTCACGCTCGCGAGGAGGTCCCCGTAGGCCTCCATCTGTGCGATCGACCCGTCGACGATGGCGTCGAACACGCCCCCGATGTGGTGAGCGACGAAGTCCGGGGAGTCGACCTCGGCGACCTCGGCGGCCCCGACGCGGACCGCCTCGGAGCGACGTGTGTCGATGGCGGCTTCGGTTTGGAGCTGGGCCTGACCTTGGATGCGCACGGGGTCGAAGAGAGCAAGGCCCGTACCGAGCCCTCCGCCTCGCGCGGGACCGCTCGGGGCCTCACCGCGGGTCGCGGGTTGCGGATCCTGCAACGCGGAGTCAGCGCCGGAAGAACATCCGCAGCGGCCGGTGGATCCGCGCGTTCCAGCTGGTCTCGTTGTGCGGGGCGTTCGGCTCCCAGTAGTGGAACAGGTCGAGGTCCGCGGGCGTGAGGGGGACGGCGTCGGGGTCGCTCGGGGGCGTGGCGAAGCCGGCGTTGGTGAGGATCGATCGCATCTGGAGCGTCTCGCAGTAGTTGTCCGCGCCGCCGCCGCTGCTGCAGCCGATGCCGGGGCCGCCGCCGCTGTCGAGGTAGAAGATCTGATCGGACGTCGCGAGCTCCGACGACGACGTGTACACGTCGAGCATCGTCGGTCCGTTCGCGCCGAAGCGGCCCCAGTAGAACGTGGACGACATCCCGCCGATGAAGCGGAAGACGGTCGGGTACGCGCGCGCGATGTAGAACGAGATCAGCCCGCCGAGGCTCGACCCCAGCACGCCGGTGTTCGCGCGGTCGGAGAGCGTGCGGTAGCGCGCGTCGATCAACGGCTTCAACTCCTCCGCGACGAAGTGCGCATAGAGCTCGCCGTCGCCGCCGATCGCGCCGCCGCCGATGTCGTCGGGGACGTGGGTGTACTCGCCGATCCGGTTCGCGTTGTTCGGGATGCCGACGATGATCCCCGGCCGCGCCGCGTTCGCCGCGATCTCGGCTTCGAACACCGCGTCCACGTTCCAGGTGGCGGGCGCCGAGCGCGGCTGCGCGGGGTGGAAGAGGTTGTTGCCGTCGTGCATGTACAAGACGGAGTAGCGCTCCCCGCGCCCCGCGTCGTAGCCGGGCGGGACGTACACGTAGATCGTGCGGCGGTTGCGGAGCATCGTCGCCTCGACGTCGCGGAGGCCCTCGATGTGGCCCTGCGTCTCGCCGCCGCGCACGATCGAGATGCGCCCGTTCTCGTCGAAGTCGAAGCGGCGCGACAGCGGATCGGAGAACCACACGTCGCCGCCGGATGCGTCTCGCGCGACGAACTTGTAGCGCGCGCGAGGGAACGCCGAGACGTCGATCGCGATCTCGGTCGAGAAGAAGTCGAGGCCGCGGTCGGTCAGGAGGTTCGTCCCCGGCGTCCACATGTCGACGTCGCCCGCCACGGAGATCGGCCCGTTGCGTCGCGCGAGCGAGAAGTCCTCCGCGGGGAGCGCGTCGTCCTCGACGTCGAACTGTGCGGTCCGCACGTAGACGAAGACGAAGCCGTTCGCGGTCGCGATCGGGAAGCCGTCGCCGTCCTCGACCGCGGAGACGAACGACGCGACGAAGGCGCGCTTGTCCATCTCGGCCGCGTTGGGGTCCGCGAGGCAGTCGAGCGTCGCGCGGTAGTGGTCGAGGTCCGAGCCGCCCGCGAACGCACACGCCATCGAGCCCGCGTCGGGGATCCCGCCGTCGCGCACGCCGGAGTCCGGGACGGGGCCGGAGTCGCGGACGCCGGCGTCGCGCAGCCACGCGTCGGGGAGCTCGAACTCGCCGCCGTCGCGGAACCCGACGTCGATCACGCCGGAGTCGCGCGGGATGAAGACGTCGTCGTCGCCGTCGTCCCCGCCGGAGCAGGCCGTGAGGACGATCGCACCGAGGGCCAGTCCACGCGCGGAGGGACGCATACGGTCGATACCTGTGATCGACCCGGGCCGGGCGCGTCAACCGGGCGGCGCGCGACCCCGAGGCCGGGATTTTCGGGACCATGGCGCCCCCAAGCGGGGTAGACTCCTCACGATCATGCGTCGACGGCTGCTCATCGGGTCCCTCGCGCTCCTCGCGACCGCGGCGTGCGAGAAGGACATCGTCGGCACGATCGATCCCATCCTGACCGTCGATCCCCAGATGCTCGACTTCGGGACGGTCGAGCTGTCGCAGCAGGAGGTGCGGACCACCCGGATCCAGAACCTCGAAGCGGTCCCGGCGGTGCTCTCGAAGATCGAGGTGACCGACGACTGCGGCGGCTGCTTCGTCGTGCAGAACCCGGTCGAGGGGTTGGTGGGCTACGGCGTCCACGACCTCGAGGTGCGCTTCCGGGCCACCCGCCTCGCGGCGGCGACCGGCACCGTGACCATCACGACCGACGACCCGGACTCCCCGATGATCGACGTCTTCCTGATCGGCCGCGGCAGCGACATGCGCCGGCCGGACGTCGAGGTGCTCCCCGAGCGCATCGACTTCGGCTTCGTCCCCGCGGGCGGCATCGCGCTCGCGTCGTTCGTGGTGCGCTCGACCGGGACCAACGATCTGCTGGTCGATCGCATCCGCATCGATCCGCCGGACGCGCCGTTCCGCATCACGACCTCCACGCCCACGCCCGAGATGCCCGGTCGCCTCGCGCCGGGCGAGCAGGCGAGCGTGAGCCTGCGCGCCGAGATCCCGGAGACGGGCACCGGCACGGTGACGGCGCGGATCCTCGTCGAGACGAACGTGCTCGAGGAGAAGAACGTCCTCGGCGCGGTGCAGGTGCCGATCGTCGGCCTCGCGAATCGCCCGCCGGTCGCGGTGCCCGGCGACGACCTCACGGTGGAGCCGTGGTCGCGCGTCACGCTGGACGGATCGGAGAGCTACGACCAGGACATCCCGCCGGACGAGCCGCTCACGTATCGGTGGTCGCTGGTGTCCAAGCCGGACGGCAGCACGACTGCGCTCGAGCGCGCGCGCACGGAGCGGCCGAGCTTCTGGGCGGACCTCACGGGGACGTACGAAGTGGAGCTGGTGGTGATCGACAGCCTCGGCCTGGAGAGCAAGCCGGAGAAGGTGTTGATCGAGGCGCTCCCCACGAACGCGATCCGGATCGAGTTGACTTGGGATCACCCGGACTCGGACCTCGACCTGCACTTCCTCCGTCCGACGTACGCGTTCTGCGACTGCGTGACGGACGTGCACTACCGGGACTGCGCGCGCGAGCCGATCTGGTTCCCGGCGAACCCCGGCGCGAACCCCCGGCTCGACGTCGACGATCGCAGCGGCTTCGGACCGGAGAACATCAACCTGGACGGGGACGGCACCGACCGCTTCATCCCGAGCGGCGAATACAAGCTCGCGGTCCACTACTACGCGAGCAACTCCGCGATCTCGTCGTGGCCGACCGACACCTCGAACGCGACCGTGCGGGTCTTCGTCTACGGCCTGCTCGCGGCCGAGTTGTCGCGCCCGCTCGAGGCGGACGGCGACCTGTGGGACGTCGGGACGTTGAGCTGGCCCGCGGGGACGATCACCCCGACGGACAGCTTGCGGCGGGGCCTGCTGTGCCCGAGCCGGGACGAATGACCGACCCGCACGACAAACTCCGTGTCGTTTCGAATCGCCCGTACTAGCCTCCGGCCGATGTTGCGCTGGAGCCTGCTGCTGCTGGTGGCCGCGCCTTCCGTGGCCTCTGCGCAGAACCTCGTCGCGCTCGACGTGGACGCGCCGCCCGAGCTGGTGGCGGGGCGCTCGGCCGACTTCGACGTCGCGCTCATCAGCGACGGCACCACCCCGGCGTTCTCCGCGCAGCTGTTGCTGGTGCGCGACGGGCAGCGCGCGGGCGCGATCTTGCTCGCGCCGTTCGGGCCGATCACCGCGCCGTCCGGGCTGCGCCAGGACCTGACCGTCACGCGGACCGTCCCGACGAACCTCGCCGGCACCTACCAGATCGCGATGCTCCTCGACCCGACCAACGCGGTCACGGAGTCGAACGAGTTCGACAACTTCGTCGCGAGCGACGCGTACCTCACCGTGCGGGCCCCGGCGCCGAACGCGGTGGCGGAGTCGGTCACGCCCGCCGCGAACACCGCGAGGATCGGCGACGCGCTCTCGGTCGACGTGAGCCTCCGGAACGCGGGAGAGATCGCGGGGACGATCGACGTCGCGGTGGTCCTCAGCCGCGACGACGTCATCGATCCGGACGACCTCGAGATCGGCCGCACGACCGCGAACGTCGCGCCCGGCGCCGCCGCGTCGCCGACGGTCACCGCGATGATCCCGCCGAGCCTCCGCGCCGGCACGTACCGCGTGGGCGTAGTGCTCGATCCCGACGGCGCGCTCGTCGAGGGGCGCGAGAACGACAACACCGCGATCGCGCCCGCTCCCTTCACGGTCACGTGGGACACGCTGACGCTCGACACCGCCGTCGCGCCGGACCCCACGCTCACGATCCCGTACGAGCTGTTCCTCGCCTCGCGCGGCGGCGACGGCGACTACACGTACACGCTCGCGTCGGGCGCGCTCCCGGACGGCCTCGCGCTGTCCGCGGCCGGCCGCATCGCCGGCTCGCCCACGCGCACCGGCCCGTTCACGTTCGAGGTGCAGGTCGCGTCCAACGGCCTCACCGACTCCGTCACGTACAGCGTCGACGTCCACCCGACGAACGCGCCGCTGGAGATCGTACAGATCGACGTGCTGCCCGCGTTCAAGGGCCTCCCGTACGAGCAGCGGCTCGTGGTCGGCGGCGGCGAGGGCCCGTACACCTGGACCCTCACCGGCGGCGCGCTCCCGCCCGGGCTCACGTTCGACGCGGCGGGTGTCGTCAGCGGCGTCCCGGACGACATCGGCGTGTACGGGTTCGACGTCCTGGTCGAGGACTTCCGCGGCAACATGGACGAGGGGCGCTTCGAGGTCGAAGTCATCTTCGCCTCGCAGGTGCTCGTGCTCTCCGGCGACCCGACGGTCGTGCCGTTCGGCGAGGACGTCGACGTCGAGCTCGCCGCGATCGGCGGCGTCCCGCCCTACGAGTGGGCGGCGCTCACCGCTCCGCCGCCGGGGCTCTCGTTGTCGCTCGACGGTCGGCTGACGGGCACGCCCACCGAGGTCGGCGAGTTCAAGATGCGCGTGCGCGCCGAGGACTCGACCAACGACCCGTCGACGGACTCCGCACTCATCACGGTCCTCGTCGAGGACGACCCGGCCTTCGCGATCGTCAACGGGCCGCTCGAACCGGCCACCGTCCGCGCGCGCTACGAGGTGGTCTTCGAGACCGTCGGCGGGGTCGAACCGATCGAGTGGCGCCTCGCGCCCGGCTCGGTCACGCCCGAGGGGTTCTTCCTCGAGGCCGGCGACGGCGACGCCGCCCCCGTGGGGACCCTGCGCCTGTACGGCGTCGCGTTCCGCGAGATGGACCAGCCGTTCATCCTCCGCGTCGAGGACGGCGCCGGGCGGCGCCGCGAGGCGGTGTTCGTCCTGAGCGCCCGCGCGACCAGCGGCGGTGGGGGCAGCGAAGGCTGCCGTTGCACGACCGACGCACCCGGATCGCCCGCGTGGCTCGCGGCGCCGTTGGTCTTGCTGTTCTGGCTCCGAAGACGTCGCCGCTGAAGCGCGCCCATTTCATGCCAGGCCAACGATTGGACCCAAGGTCGGGACATGCCTATCCTCGGCCCCTGCCATGGAGCCGTCGAAGGACACCGACCCGGCGCAACGGATCTTGGAGGCGGCCGACGCTCTTTTTGCGCGGCAGGGCTACGACGGTGTCAGCGTCCGGGACGTCGCCCGCGCGGCGGGCGTGAACAAGGCCTCGGTCTTCTACTACTACAACACCAAGGAGAAGCTCTTCGAGCGGGTGATGACCCGCTACTACGAGGCCCACCGGCGCGCGCTGCAAGACGCCTTCGCGGTGGAGGGTTCGATCCACGAGCGCCTCCATCACCTCGTCGACGGCTACCTCGACTTCATCGTCGCCAACGACCGCTACCCGCGGCTCGTGCAAGGCCTCCTCCTCAGCGGCTCGAGTGAGCTGCCGCTCGTGAGCCGCGGAATCGGCACCCTCTTCGAGTGGACGAAGACGTCGCTCGCCGACGTCGCGCCCGAGACGGGCCCCAAGTCGACGCGGCAGATCTTCGTGACCGTCGCCGGCGCCGTGATGAACTACCTCGTGTACGCGCCCGCGCTCGCGTCCTCCTGGGGAGACGATCCGCTCGCGCCGGCGAGCTTCGAGGAGCGCCGCGCCCACCTGCACTGGGTCGTGGACTTGATGCTCGCCGATCTCGACGCATCCGCGCCAACGGGTTAGACGTTCGCGCGTGCAGGCCGTCGTCATCTTCGGCGCCGGAGGCTACTCGGGCCTCGAGCTGGTGCGCCGCCTCGCGGGCCACCCCCGGCTGCGGGTGACCCACGCCAGCTCCGACCGCGCCGCCGGGACACCGGTCGCCGACCTCGTGGTCGAGGCGGACCCGGC
>JAUHYN010001095.1 GCA_030426505.1 bacterium
GTCACGCCACGCTTCGCTGCTGAGCGTATAGAAGCGCTGGCCCTCTTCGGTCATCGCCCACGCCGCGGCCGTGGAAGGATCGACAGAGGCCTGGGTCGCAAAGTGTTGGTCGAGGCCCAGCAGGCCGCCGTCCCAGCCGACGCCCACGCCGCCGGGGCCGAACTGCTGCCACATCTCTTCGGGGACGTGCGCGACGTGTTCGAGGACGAGGTGCGTGAGCTCGGGGCCGCGGGCCTCGAGGCGGACGTCGACCCAGCTGTCCTGGCCGTGCATGCCCCACGTCACCGCGAGGTGCTCGGGGGCGTCGCACGTGTCGATGGTGCCGCCCGCGTTGCCCTCGAACTGGTAGCGCCCACCGACGCGGAAGTCGCCGGTGACGGGGAGGAACCAGCGCGGGATGCGTTCCGGGTTGGTGAGGGCGTCCCAGAGGTCCGCCTGCGAGGTGTCGTAGTCGCGCTCCGCGACGAGGACGCGCGCCGGTTTGCCTCGGTGTTCGCGGGTGGTGATGGAGCGGGTGACCGCGCCGATCACGCGGGAGAGGTCCAACGTCATGGGCGCCGATTATTAGTCCTCTCTAATATTAGTCAAGACTAAATAACCAGCGACGTTGTCGGCGCCCGCAGGGACTCACGGCTCGGCGAGCTTCACCGCGGTCCCGTACGCGAGGAGCTCCGCCGCGCCGCCCATCAGCATGCTGGTCGTGAACCGCACGCCGACCACGGCGTCGGCGCCCAGGTCGATCGCCTGCTCCGCCATGCGGTCGAGGGCCTGCTCGCGGCTCTCGCCCATCAGCTTCGTGTAGTCGCGGATCTCGCCGCCGACGAGGTTCTTCAACATCGCCGAGATGTCGCGCCCGAGGTGCCGGGCGCGGATCGTGTTGCCGCGGACCAGGCCGAACACCTCGACCACTTCGCGCTTCGGGATCTCGTCCGTCGTCGCGATCAGGATCTGGCGACGCATCCCGGTGACCTCACCGGTGCGTGCGCGCATCAACGCCGAGCTCATCGATCCACCTCCTCGTACGGATCCGATCCGAGGGAACGGAGCCGCGTCCACAGCACCCGGGCGAACAGCCCGAGCGCCCCCGCCGTCACCAGGCCCGCGCCCCACCGAATCGCGGCGGGGACCGTCGGGTCCGAGAGCAGCTGCGTCACTGAAAAGCCCGCGAGCAGCGCGAGCCCCGCGAAGATCATCGCGAACATCAGCCACGACATCGCGCGCGCGCCGCCGGTCTCCCGGAACGGTTCGATTCGCGCGTCGGCCACCAGTCGTCGTCGCATGTGATCCGTCACCTCCTTGATCTCGACCATCTCTTCGAGTTCCTTGGCCCGATCGGGATTCGCCGCGAGCCAACGCTCGAGCGCCTCCGCCTCGTCGGCATCGAGGAACCCGTCGACCGCCTTCATCATCAGCGCTTCGAAGTCCTCGCGTTCGGTCATGACAGCGCCTCCTTCAGCGTCTTGCGCGCGCGGTACAGGCGGCTCATCACGGTCCCGATCGGGATCTCGAGGATGTCCGCCATCTCCGCGTAGCTCGCGTCCGCGAAGTGCCGCAGCTCGATCACTTCGCGCAGGTCTTCGGGCAGCGCCTCGATCGCCGCGTGGACGCGCCGCTCGTCCTCCGTGGCCAGCAGCGACGACTCTTGCGTCGCCTCGCTCGCCGCCATCGCCACTGCGGTCTCCGAGTCCGCGACCCGGCGCTTTCGCGACGCGAGTCGGTCGAGGCAGAGGTTCTTCAGGATGCGGTGGTACCAGGCGTAGAACGGCCGCGACGGATCGTACCGATCGCGCGCCGCCCACGCCCGGACCGCCGCCTCCTGGCACGCCTCCTCGGCTTCGGTCCGGTCCTTCAGGATGGAGAAGGCCGCGGCGAAGCCTCGCCGCGCCGCGGCCACCAACTCCGTCTTGTCGACCCCCGCCATCGCGCCGACGGACGCTCGCACCGTCGTCACCCGAGAAACAACGGCAGCGTCGCCAGGAGGAGAACACCGCCGATGAGCCACTTGGCCGCCGGGTGCTTGAGGTTGATCGTCCAACCCCACCCGAACACCTTGGGCGGGAAGAGCGGACCGCGCTCGTTCCAGATCCGCGCCTTCACCTTCTCGAGGCGGGGCAGCCGCCAGTCGTACGGGATGCCCAAGAAGCGCCCCTGCACGTCGTTGTTGCGAATCGTCATCATCATCCGCTCCCTTCATCTGCCCTACTCGCGAGGGGGCGGTTTATTCGCGCGGCCCGTCGATTTTTCGCGCGGCTTGCCGGGGGGCAGGGCGCCTGGCATGACGCCGGTCATGAAGCGCACCATCGCCACCACCAGCGCGCCCGCCGCGATCGGGCCCTACAACCAGGCCATCCTCGTCGAGCGCGCGGGGCCGATGCTCTTCTGCTCCGGCCAGATCGGGCTCGACCCGGCGACCGGCAAGATCGTGGAGGGCGGCGTGGAGGCCGAGACCCGCTGCGCCCTGAAGAACCTCGCCGCCGTCATCGGCGCGGCGGGCATGCGCATGGAGCACATCGTCAAGGCGACGATCTACCTCGTGGACATGGCCGACTACCCGAAGGTCAACGCGATCTACGCGGAGCAGTTCGCCGGCCAGCCGCCGGCGCGCGTGGCCGTCGCGGTCGCGGGTCTGCCGGCAGGGGCGAAGGTCGAGATCGACGCGATCGCCACGCGCTGAACCTGGGGGTCTCGGACGGTCGCCGCGGCTCGTCGAGCCGATGACCGCGCCGCGCGACCTCGGAGCGCTCGCGGCGATGTCGCCCGTCGCGATGACCGCCAAGCGAAGCACCGCGTGGCGCCGGGACGAAGGTCGCCGATCGCGATCGAGCTGCCGGCGCTGCGCGCAGAGGTCGGCGATCCCGGTCCTGCTGCCGGCGACGCAGCGCCGCCCGCTGCGGACGGACCCGAGGTCGGCGATCCCGGTCGTGTCAGCGACGCGGCGCCGCCCGCCGCGCGGGGGCTACCAGAAGTAGCCGATCGCGGTCGTGATGCCGAAGCCGCCCGTGCCGTGCGGCGTCCGGCCGGCCACCACGCCGAGCTCGATCAGATCGAACGCGCGGATCGCGCCGGTCCCGAGCGCGGTGAACCCGGCGAGGGTGCCCTCGTCGTTGAACGAGGTGATCCGCAGATCGAACTCCGCGCGGACGACGAGATCCACGACGTCGGCGGTGAGCGGCTGGACGAACTCCGCGCCGAGCCCCGCCATCAGCCCGTGATCCCCGTCGCCGGG
>JAUHYN010001096.1 GCA_030426505.1 bacterium
GGCAGGCGCTCCCGAGCCGGTGGCCTACTGGTCGGCCTGGCAGGCCATCAGCTCCGCGCTGCACGCGGGGCAGTCGAGCGTCTGGCACTCGTTCTCGAAGACGCAGTCGTCGAGCGCGGTGAACAGGGGCTCCGAAGCCTCGCTGACCTCGAAGAGGCAGCCGAGGAAGGCCTGGGGCTCCATCGCGCCGTTGACGCAGTTGATCGTCGTGTTGCAGCTCGCGTTGCCCGGCGGGAGGCAGGCGTTGATCTGCGCGCCGCAGTTGGCGTCGACGCAGGCCTCGTCCTGCTGCGGGCAGTTCTGCTGCACGCACATGCCGATGGCGTCGTAGGGCTGCGTCGCGCCGGCGGCCGCCTCGGCGTAGCAGGCGTCGTAGCACGCGTCGGCCTGCCCCTCGATGTCGCACAGGTTGAAGCAGAGCCGGCAGCCGTGACAGACGTCGAACTGGCGCCGCATCTCCGCGTCGAGCTTTTCGGGATCGGTATAGTCGGGATCCTGCCACGCGATCGGGTGGCGGATGGGCGCCTCCAGGCTGCCTTCGCTCATGGGCTGATCTCTTCGCGACAGTTGGTCGGGTCCGTCATCGCATCCTTCGAAGCCGCCTTCCGCGGCGCCTCAGAATGAGCGCATCGAGTTCGTCGGCTCATCCCGGGGCGATCGCGTACCGGGCCCCGAAGGATGGATAACGGTTTCGGGTCCCTCGAACGGGACCAAGCCTTCGACTTAGAGTTCGCCGAGGGCCTTGGTGAAGCGGCCGGCGTGCGACTTCTCGGCCTTCGCGAGCGTCTCGAACCAGTCGGCGATCTCGTCGAAGCCCTCCTCGCGAGCCGTCTTCGCCATGCCCGGGTACATGTCCGTGTACTCGTGCGTCTCGCCCGCGATCGCAGCCTTGAGGTTCAGGACGGTGTCGCCGATCGGCTCGCCCGTCGCCGGGTCGCCGACTTCCTTGATGTAGTCGAGGTGGCCATGCGCGTGGCCCGTCTCGCCCTCGGCGGTCTCACGGAAGTTGCTCGCGACCTCCGGGTAGCCCTCCACGTCCGCCTTCTTCGCGAAGTAGAGGTAGCGGCGGTTCGCCTGCGACTCGCCGGCAAACGCGGCCTTGAGGTTGTCGTGGGTCTTGGTCCCCTTGAGATTCGGCACTGTTCGTTCTCCTTTTGGTGCTCCGGGCTCCGCCGGACGCAGACCTCACCGATATTTCGGTGAGCGCCGGATGTAAAGCCTCGGATTCGGGCATTGTCGCCCTAACGCCTTCGCACGCACTGTGCCATGGCACCGGCACCAACCTTTATCGGCACTTAGCCATTCCCGCAGCACCTAAATACCGGTGGACACCGGTATGTCGTGGGCCCTCCGCAACGCTATTTCGTGGTTCGGAGCGTTTGTCGAACGCGCCGCCCGTGCTACCGATATATGGGTGAAGTCATCCGAAGCGCTCGTCGACCTCACGCACGATCTGAGGGAGGTCGCGCTCCTCGCCGGTGAGCAGGGCGGCACGGACGCGCTCCTCGAGCGGGCGCTCGATTACCTCTCCGGGAGCATCGCGTACGACCTCGCGGCGGTGCTCGAGCTGTCCGGGGATCAGCTGGCGGTGCGGTGCGCGCGCGGCCGGCTCGCGAGCGACAAGGTGCGGCAACACCGCATCGCCCTCGCGGACGTGCCGAGCGTCCGGATGGCGCTCGAGAGCCGGCGCACCCGAGTGCTCGAAGAGCACGACCACGCTGGCGAGGGCGACCCGTACGACGGCGTCCTGGATCTCGTCGACGGTCACTCGTGCATGGTCGTGCCGCTGTTCTTCGCAGACCGCACGCTCGGCGCGATGACGTTCGACCGCGCCGAGTGCGGCAAGTACGAACCGGGCGCCGTCGACCTCGCCACGATCTACGGGCAGATCATCGCGCTCGCGATGGTCGCGGCCGAGCAGGCGCGCACCCTCCACCGCGAGCGCCACCGCCTCGAGGAGGAGAACCGCCTCCTCGTCGACGAGGTCACGCGCCAAGTCGACGCGTGCGCGCTGCTCGGGCGCAGTCAGAACCCGGCCATGCTGAAGATCGCGCGGCTCGCGCGGCAGGTCGCGCCGACCGACGCGCCCGTCCTCGTCACCGGTGAGACCGGGACGGGTAAGGAGGTCGTCGCGCGCGCGATCCACAGCTGGAGCAAACGCGCGGACGGGCCGTTCGTGAAACTCAACTGCGCCGCGCTCCCCGAGGGCCTCGTGGAGAGCGAGCTGTTCGGCCACACGAAGGGCGCGTTCTCCGGGGCGGAGACGGATCGTCCCGGACGCTTCGCGGTCGCGAACCGAGGGACCCTGTTGCTCGACGAGATCGGCGACCTCCCGCTCGGCGCGCAAGCCAAGCTGCTCCGCGTGCTGCAGGAGGGGACGTTCGAACCGATCGGGAGCGACCGTGCACTCGAAGTCGACGTCCGCATCATCGCCGCTACGCACGTGAACCTCGAGGAAGCGATGAACGCGGGGCGCTTCCGCGAAGATCTCTTCTATCGCCTCGACGTCTTCCCGATCGAGCTGCCGCGCCTCGCGGACCGCCGCGAAGACATCGTCCCGATCGCGGAGTCGTTCCTCGCGCGCGTCGCCGCCCAGACGCGGCGCGGCCCGTGGACGCTCTCCGATCGCGCGCGGGACGCACTCACGAGCTACGACTGGCCCGGCAACGTCCGCGAACTCGAGAACTGCCTCGAGCGCGCGACGATCGTGTCGCCGCCGGGGTCGATCGAGATCGACGCGCTCCGCCCGAAGAAGTCGCGGACCCGGGCGACGGCGTTGTCGAGCGATCCGACCTCGTGGCCGTCGCTGTCTTCGATGGAGAAGGACTACGTGGAGCGCGTCCTCGAGGCGACCGACGGCAAGATCTACGGCCCGGGCGGCGCCGCCGAGATCCTCGGGATGAAGCCGAGCACGCTGCAGAGCCGGATGACGAAGCTCGGCATCCGCCGGTGAGTTCGGCGACTCAGCCCTCGCGCCGCTTCTCGGCCGCGACCTCGGCAGCGAGGCGCTCGAGCGCGACGGCCTCGTGGTTCACGTACTTCATCGCGCCCGCGAGCGCCTCGTGCTTCGCCTCTTCGCGTAGCAGTCGGTGCATCGCTTGGCACACGCGCCGGTACGACGCGTGCCCCTGCGGCGCCGTGCGGAGCTCGAGCATGTGCATCGCCTCGCGCGCGTTCATGTGCAGGTAGTAGCGCACGCGGTACGCCATCGGCACCGCGTAGGGC
>JAUHYN010001097.1 GCA_030426505.1 bacterium
GTCGGGCGCGCCCTCGCCAGCGAGCGAGCGCGCGGGCCGGCGCGCCGGGCGGTCCCGCGCCGCGCGCACGGCGACGGCCGGCGCCTCGTCGGGTTCGTCGGCTACCGCCTCTTGCGGAGGCGGGCGCGTGACGATCTCGATTCGCACGCCTTCGTCGGCGGGCGCACGCACGACGCGGTGTTCGCGTGTCCCGAGCGCGAAGAGCGCCAAGCCGACGTGGACGGCGACCGAGACCACCGCGGCGACGACCGTCGAGGATCCTCGGGCGCCCATCGCTCCAACGTAGGGCGCTCGGGCGTCGCCGTCTACAACTGGACGCCGTACACCAGCGACGCCTCGGGCTCGCGGCGCCACCGCTCCTGAACGACCTCGATCAACGGCCCGTGCGAGGTCACGTACGCCTCGATCATCGCCTTCGCCGCCGCGGCGTCGCCGCGGGCCTTGATGCCGGCGACCTTCGCCATCAACGCCTCGATCGCGCCGGACATCTTCGCGAGGTCGAGCTCGAGGCAGCCGCGGTCTTCGCCATTCGCGGCGACTTCGTCCGCGCGCCACTCGGCGACGCCCGACTCCAACCAGTAGCCGGTCTGGATCGCCGCCACGTAGCTGTACGTCTTCGGCTTGCCGTCTGCGTCGTTCAGGCCGCGCGCGATGTGGCCGAAGCCCCAGATCAGATCGCGCACGTGCGCCTGGGACGCACGCTCCGCCGTGATCAGCTCGCGCGACGCGAGCCAGTCCGCGAAGTAGTACGACGCCGTCTCGGCCTTCAGCTCCTCGAACACACTCGCCGTCGCGCCCCCGAAGACCTCGTCGTCCACCTTCCCTTCGACGCGGTACTCGTGCGACGGCCCGAGGTTGTGCGCCGCCTCGTGGAGCACGGTGCTCATCGTCAACGCGTCCGGATCGGGATCGAAGACCTTCGCCGTCGCCGGGCACAGGATCGATCGCGCCTGACGCTCGTTCGCCGCCACGCTCTCGGGCGCGGTGAGCACGTTCATCATCGCGACCGTCCGCCCGCGCCCCTCGTTCGCGACGGGCCCCCAGTTCGGGAGGCTCTGCCCGACCGTCGCGCTGAACGGCCGCCGCGCGTCGCCCGCGTTCAACACGATGTGGATGAAGTCCGGCAGATCGAACGCCACCTCACGGGCCGAGTAAGGAGCGCCGGCGAGCTTCGCGAGCGACGCCTCCATCTCGCCCTTCACCGAATCGAGCCGGTCCTGCCACGCGCGCGCCGAAGGATCGATCCGCGCGAACGACATGTGAAAGCCCGCCTTCCGTCGGCACGGCTCGAAGTACGTCTCGTCCGGACCGATGCGCAGGTACCACTTCGAGTTCGTCGCGTTCATCGCCGCCCACGCCTCGTCCGCGGGCTCCCACTGGTTCGTGCGGAGCGCCTCCGCCGCGGCCTCGAGGTAAGCGACCAACGCCGCCTCGTCGGCGCCGAGCTTCTTCGCCGCGCCCTCGAGCAACGACGCGAGCGCCCGCGAGTCCTCCGCGAACGCCTCCGAGTACGGCACCGCGACGAGCTCACCCTCTCGCTCGCGCACCGCGACGAACTGGTGCATCAACGCCTCGCCGTCCGGTCGCGCGGCGAGCGCCTCGCAAAACGCTTCGTCCCGTTGAAGCGCCGCCGGATAGAGCCCGGAGATCTTCGGCGGCTTCGGATCGAGCGTGCTGCACGCCGGGTCGTTCTCGGTGTTGGCCGCCGCACACCACGGGCCCTGGTTCCGGTGGAACAAGCGGCGGCTCGCCGGATCGTCGGCGGGGATCCGCTCCGCCATCCCGAGGACCCCGTTCTGTCGCGCGAACAGCCGCTCGATCAGGACGCCCGCGCGCAGCATGTCGCGGACGAACGCCTTGTCGGCCTCGGGGGCGTCGCGCAGATCGGTGCGCACGAGCGTCGGCCGGCTCTGCGCGAGCTCGCGGTACACCGCCGCCAACCGCGCGTCCTTCGGCGTCGCGATGCCCGCGTCGATCCGCGCGAGCGCTTCGCGGAACTTCGGCGTGAAGCCGTCGTCCGTGACCCAGTCCTCACGCTGCGCGCCGACGCCCTCCAGGATCGCGACCTCGCTCGGTTCGATCTGGGCGTCGTCGTCGTCGTACCAGTACACCGGCACGTCGAGCAGCGCTGCGCCCGCGTTGTAGCGCGCGCGCGCCTGCAGCATCCCGGGGTGGCTGTTCGGGTCGGTGGGCTCCGGCTGCGCGGCCGTCTTGCAGCCGAGCGCGAGTGTCAGGAGGAGGAAGCAGCGTTTCGACACGGCCCGGGACCCTACCAGGACCGCCGTCGACGCCCAGGACTTATTCTTCGCCTTCCCGTGTCGCGACCGGTGTCTCGCCCGGCGGGGCCCGCACGGTGTTCTTGTGCTTGCCGAGGATGGTGAGCGCCGACGGGTTCACGCAGCCGTGCGAGATGCTCGGCCGGTGGAAGCCCAGGCGGGTCGCCGGGTCCTTCACCATCGCGTAGCGGAACGCGTCGAGCACCGTGACCACCTGGCCGTGTCCGTCGCGGAATGCATTCCAGAACGCGCGCGGGAACGAGACACCCGCCGAGGTCTCCTCCTCGGTCGCGGTACTGATCGTAACGTAGTTGCACATCCGCTGACTGGAGAACGCGCCCCAGTAACACTGGTCGAAGAACACGATCCCGACCTCCGGGCGAATGCGCTCGAGCAACAGCTGCAACTCACCCTGCGTGATCTCCTCGGCCGGGTTCAGCATCAACGTCGAGACGCCGATGACCCGCTCCTGACCGTTGTCCGACTCCTCGGCCTCGATGCGATTGCCGTGACCGGTCACGTAGATCAGCAGCGTGTCGTGCGGCTCGATGATCTTCGCGAGGCGCTCGAACAACAGCTCGACCGCGGCCCGACTCGTGACGTCGGTGAGCGGGAAGAACGGCGTCGTCCCCTCCGAGTCGAGCACGAAGACGTTCTTCGCGGCGTAGCCCTGCTCGAGGAGCACCTGGTACGCCATCGAGAGGTTCCCGCGGTGGCGCAGCTCGGTGTTGGCGCCGAGGAGCACCGCGTAGTGCTCGACCGCGCCGTTCGGTTCGGTGTCGGTGGACAGGACGCCCAGGCCGTCGGCCCACACCGTCAGCGGCGGCATGACCACCAGCGCGGCCACCAGGGCGATGGCCACGTTGAGGGTGACGATGATCCCGAAGTCGCGCAGCAGCGGAAGTGCCGATCCGATCAGCACGGCGAAGCCGCCGATGGTGGTGGCC
>JAUHYN010001098.1 GCA_030426505.1 bacterium
CTCGCCCCCGGCACAGGCGAACAGACACGCCGACACCAGCAGGCAACCGCGCTTCACGACGCCCGGGTCTACCGAAGATGCCAACGGGCCACCATCGGCCGGAGCGCGTCGCGCTCCGAAGGTGCCGCTAGCGCGCCTCGATCCGCGCCACGCCCTTCGCGCGATCGATCTCGATCGAGTGCCGCGCGAGGAAGCTCAGCCCCAGCAGCCCGATCATGTCGTCCGGCAAGTCGTCCTGCACCACGGCCGGGATGCTCGACGCCGCCACGCCCTGCACCTTCACCGACTCCAGCGTGGTCAGGTACGCCTCGCGCAGCCCGCCGGCGGTGTTGAGGAGAATGCGGTGCTCCGGGTCCGTCTTCACGCCGGCCTCGTCGGCGACCTTCCGCGACAGCACGACGTAGGTCGCGCCCGTGTCGAGGATCAGGTTCGCGGTGGTCTTCCCGTTGATCTCCACCGGCGCCCGAATGATCCCCGACGCCCGGTCGAACTCGATCTTCGCCTTCCCCTGCGTCGTCACCGCGCCGCAGCGCGGGTTCGCCTTCAGCCGATCGAGCCGCGTCTTCACCGTGATGTCGGTCCACGCCTTCGGGTGGTGGTAGAGGAACTGTTCAATCGGGAAGATGCCGTCGCACGGCTTCCCCATCTTCTCGTACATGCTCGCGAGGTTGAACGGGATGCGCGTGATGCGCGGCTTGTTCGCGATGCACTGCCGATAGTCCGCCGCCGCCTTCTCCCAGTTGCCCGCCTGCTCGTACGCCATCCCGCGCCACCACCAGAAGTCGGCGTCCTCCGGGCGGTCCTCGATCAGCATCGTCACGTCCTGCACGGCGAGATCGAACTCGCTCAACCGCTTGTGCGCCTCGTACGTGACCCACCGGAGACGCAGCAGCTCGCCGCACGCGTCGAAGAACTGCTGCGCGCGATTCAACGCCCCGCGGTTGTCGCCCGCGCTGAGCATCTTGTCCGTGAGCGAGACGATCTTGCCGCGGTCACACGGCTCCTTCTCGAGCTGCGCCGCGAGCTTGTCGATGTCCCGCGCGTACTTGCCGTAGTCGTACTTCGGCTCTTGCAGCGCCATCCACACGCCGGCCGCGACCACCGCCGCCGCCACCGCGCCGAATGCCACGAACTGCACGATCTTCTTGTTGCGCCGCGCCGACTTCGCGCACGGCGGGCAGTACACCCGACCGTCCACCATCGACGTGCAGACCGTACAAATCGACTGCGTACACGAAGAGCACGTGTCGAACGCCGCCTCCGCCGAGTGGCGGTAACAGTTCGCGTGCAAGAGTCAGCCTCCCAGCACGCGCTCGAAGAAGTCGTCGTGGTCGTTCGCGAAGTCCTCGAACCCCGCGATCACTTGGTGCCGCAGCTCGTCGCGCTTGTCGGGCGGGGAGTAGTCGAACGCGCGCTCCACGCCGCGCGCCGCCCACTCGAAGTGGTCCGCCTCCGCGCCGCCGCCGTGACCGGAGTGGACCTCGAGCCAAGCGTACGGCACGTGCGCCTCGCCCGCGACCTCGAGCTCGGTGTTCTTGAGGTAGGCCGTCAGCGCCGGGACCTTCTCGGTGAACTTCTCGTCGATCACCGAGAACTCCACGTCCGCGAGGACCTCGCTGCCGAGGTGGTAGCCCATCGCCCGGAACACCGCGAGCGCGGTGTCGTTGCTGCGCGCGCCGTAGCCGTACGCGACCTGCTCGTTGAGCGCCTTGAGCCAGTCCGGCTCCTCGAGGAGCGCGTTCACCTGCTCGACGTCCTTCAGCAGCGCGACCCCTTCGGCCTCGGCTCCGTAGCGGATCAGGCCCGCGATGAACGCCTGCGCGAGGCAGCGGTGCGTGTCGCGCTGCGTGGTGCTCGAGTCATCGAACTCGTCGCGCGCGGCGTCGAAGAAGTAGCTCGCGACGAGCACGCTCCGGTCCGCGACCGCGCGGATCGGCTGCGTGGGATCGAGGAACATCCGCCGCGACCGCCCGATCTTCCCCGCGAGCGCCGCGACGCCCGCGCCGAAGAAGCCATTCCACGACGTGTAGTTCGACAGGACGCGCACGCGCTCGATCGGATCTTCGGCGATGCGATCCACGACGGCCTCCACGCGACGGTGACTCGCGTCGAAGTCGTGATGCGCTTGTAGGTCTGCGAGCCCGATCATTTGGCACCTCCTCGGGTGGTCAGGTCGTCTGTTTCACCGGGCGCGGGCGCGACGTGAGCATCGCGTCCAGCTCGTCTTCGATCGCGTGGTCGAGCGCCTCCTCGACGCGCATCCGCTCCGCGGCCTCGCGCAGCTGCGTCCCGACCTCGGGCGCCGTCGGGTTCGCGACGACCTGCTGGTAGACCTCCTCGAGGGAGTCGGCCATCGTCAGCATCGCGGTCTCGACCTCGGTCTGGCGCGTGCGCAGCGTGGTGCGGCGCTTGATGAGCGCTTCGAGATCGTCGCGCGTCTTCTCGAGGCGGACGCGCTCCGCGCGCGTGGACGCCTGCTCGATCTGCCGCGCGATGTCACCGACACGCTGCTGGAGCGTCCGCTCGTCGATCATGTTGCGGCGGTCGGCCATCGTGAGGTTCGCGAGCCAGTAGCCCAACCACTTCACGGTCGCGTCGTCGAGCGCCTCCACGTCGCGCTCCGACAGCCCCGTCTCCGCCTTCGAAGCCATCGCCGTGAGCGACGCGATGCGCTCGCCCATGCGGTGATACGTCGACCACATCCCCTCGGCCTCGAAGCCGACGCGCGCCTCGATCTCCTTGACGAGGTGTTCGCGCACTTCTTCGCGGCCCTTCGCGCGGAACTTCTTGTCGACCTTCTCGCGGAACTTGGGGCTGCTCGGGACGAAGAGCGAAGCGATCGCCTCTCCCGCGCCGAACGCGATGACCGGAATCAGCCCGACCCCGAGCCCGAACGGGATCGACAGCACCGCGCCGCCCACGAGCGCAGCCGCCGCCGCGTACCCGTTGTTGGGGTGCAGGATCATCTCCTTGAGGTAGGAGGGCTTCTTCTTCTTCTCGTTCGCCACCGCGAGCTCGTCATCAGATCGAAACGCGCATCTGCCCGCGCCCACCGGACCCGTGCAGGATGTTGAGGATGTCTTCCTCCATCTTCACCGCCTCCGTCGAGCGTTGCCACACCGTCGAGCGCGGCCGGGGCTCGGCGATCGCGAAGTCCGACGCGATCCTGGCGGGTTGCGTGGACAGCACGATCACGCGGTCTCCGAGCAGGAGGGCCTCCG
>JAUHYN010001099.1 GCA_030426505.1 bacterium
GCGCAGAACCCGGTCATCCTCACCACGATGGAGATCCGGCGTTACTTCCGAAAGCTCGTGGAGCTCGAGTTCCCGCACCTCGCGGTGCTCTCGTACCAAGAGCTGTCGCCGGACATGAACATCCAGCCGATCGCGCGCATCTCGCTCGAGTAGCGGCTAGTCGTCGCGCACCCCGCGGACGACACGCCGCCGAAGTCCGTGCCCGACGACGAGACCCTCGGCGCCGCGTGGCTCACGATCGACGAGATGCGATCGCTCGCGCTGCGCGGCGACGACGTGATCGCGCTGTTCGAGATGGTCGAGCGCGGAGCGCCCGTGTACCCGATGCGTCTGTTCGGCCCCGAAGGCGTCTACGGCTGAGGGCTCGGTCGGTTGACAGCGTGGGCGTCGCGGCCTTTGCTGGCCGCGGTCGCCGTCGTGCCTCGCTCGTCCAGCCCCAGGAAGCTCACCGCCGTCGACCTGTTCTGCGGCGCGGGCGGACTCAGCCACGGGCTCCGATCCGCCGGCATCGACGTCACCTACGCGATCGACGCCTGGGCCCCCGCGGTCGAGACGTACGCGAACAACCTCGGCGCGCACGTCACGACCGCCTCCGTCGACTGGAGCGACGCGCTCCCGCCCTGCGATCTGATCGTCGGCGGCCCGCCCTGCCAGGGCTTCTCGTCCGCCGGACGCCGCGCCCCCGGCGACGCGCGCAACACCCTCGTCGCCGTGTTCGCGCACCTCGTCGCGACGCACCGCCCCCGCGCGTTCCTCTTCGAGAACGTGGAGGGCTTCCTCACCGGAGACGGCGGGCGGTGGGTCGTGGACCTCGTGAAGCCGCTGGTCGCCGCGGGCTACTGCGTCAGCCTGCGCAAGGTGAACGCGGCGAACTACGGCGTCCCGCAGAACCGCAAGCGCGTGATCGTCGTGGGCGGGCTCGGCTGGAACCCCGGGCTGCCTTCGCCCACGCACCGGGCGGTGGGGATCCCGGGCGCGGAGAACGTCGCCGAGGGCAGCCCGCTCGCCCCCACGGTGATGGACGCGCTCGCGGGTCTGCCGGACGTCGACGCCGCCGCGCCGAGTGATCACGTCGCGCGCCGGCCGAGCGAAGCGGATCTCGCGCGCATCGCAGCGCTCGCCCCCGGCCAGACGATGAAGGACCTCCCCGAGGCGCTGTGGCACGACACCTACCGGCGCCGCGCGAACCGCCGCGTGAAGGACGGGACGCCGACCGAGCGGCGCGGCGGCGCGCCCGCCGGGTTGCGGCGCCTCGAACCGGACCAGCCCTCGAAGGCGATCACGAGCGGCGCGATCTCCGAGTTCGTCCACCCGACCGAGGACCGCACGCTCACGCTGCGCGAGTGCGCGCGCATCCAGACGTTCGAAGACGACTTCGAGTTCGCCGGCACGAAGGCGCAACGCGCCTTGCAGATCGGGAACGCGGTCCCGCCGCGCTTCGCGGCCGCGTTGGCGCATCACCTCGCAGCGGCGCTGCGCGCGCGGAAGAAGCCGGCCATCGCCGGCCTGCACGAGTTCACGCCGACCTTCTCGACGGGGATGAGCCCCGCGCTCGCGCGCACGGTCGAGCTGGTGGAGTCGGTCGTTCCGCAGATCGCCTCGGACGATCTCGAGCGCCAGCTCCGCCTCTCGCTCGCGGGGGACGCGTGCAACGCCTGACGCTCGAACAACGCGCATTCATCGACAAGGCACGGCACCCCGGCACGAGCGAGATGGGCGTCGCGCTCTCGGACGGCGACTGCGCGTTCCTGCTCGCGGTGATCGCGGCGGACCTCGGGCTCGACCTCCCCGCGCTCCCGCCCGTCGGCGAATACTTCGAAGCACCGCCGGTGAGCCTCGAAGCCGATCCGGGCGTCGACCTCGACGACGCGTTCGCGCGGCTGTTCGCTTACGAAGACGCGGACACGTACTTTGCGTGCCTCGCGGCGCTGCACCAGGCGCGGCTGAAGTACCACCGCGTCGTCGCGTTCCAGCCAATGCCTTCGATGGATCAGGTGGGGCCGCGCGGGCTGCTCCAGTACGGGACGATGCCGAGCCGCGCGCTCGTCTCGTGGCTCGCGTGGAGGAAGTGGCTGTACGACGTCGACAACCGCGCGGCGCAGGACACCGGCTACCTCTTCGAGCCGATCATCGTGGCCGCGATCCGAGGCGAGGGCTTCTCGGCGAAGAAGAGCCCGATTCGTCGGCGCGGTGACGCGAGCCGCGGGCGGCAGGTCGACTGCATCCGCGGGCGCAGCGCGTACGAGTTCAAGATCCGCCTCACGATCGCGGCGTCCGGGCAGGGGCGGTGGGGCGAAGAGATCGAGTTCGCCCACGACGCCGCCGCGAGCGGGTACCGGCCGATCCTGATGGTGTTCGATCCGACGCCCAACCCGAAACTCGCGCAGATCGTGGACGCCTTCGAGGGCGTCGGCGGGCACGCCTTCATCGGCGAGGACGCGTGGCGCCACCTCGAGGAAGAGGCCGGCGAGGTGATGGGGCGGTTCCTCGACAAGTACATGCGGGTACCGCTCGCCGCGCTGTTCGAAGCCCACGCCGATGTGGCGCGCCCCGACGACCTCGCGCTGCGCGCGCGGCCGGACCACCTCGCGTTCGAGCTCGGCGCGACGTCCGTGACCACGCCACGGCCCTCGAGCCGGCCGAAGAAGAAGCGTGTGAAGCGCTCTCGGTGACGGGCGGCGCAGAACCGGGCGCGTCGCGCGCCGGCCGCGTCGGCGGTGCTCCGCGTCGGCGGAGCCGCCGTCGAGCGCACCGGACACGGGCTCGGGCGCAAGAATTCGGGCCCTCGTCGCACCCGACCGCGATTCGCGGTTGCTGGCGGTCCCCGGCGGATTTACACATCCCGGACCATGAAGCCGCTCAGCACCGCGGACATCCGCACGAGCTTCCTCGACTTCTTCGCCGAGCGTGGGCACGAGCGCGTGACCTCGAGCCCGCTCGTCCCACAGAACGACCCCACCCTCCTCTTCGTGAACGCGGGGATGGTGCAGTTCAAGGACGTCTTCACCGGCGCCGACAAGCGCGCGTACTCCCGCGCGACCACCGCACAGAAGTGCGTGCGCGCGGGCGGCAAACACAACGACCTCGAGAACGTCGGCTACACGCCGCGGCACCACACGTTCTTCGAGATGCTCGGCAACTTCTCGTTCGGCGACTACTTCAAGCAGGGCGCGATCGAGTTCGCGTGGGAGCTGATCACCAAGGTCTGGGGCCTCG
>JAUHYN010001100.1 GCA_030426505.1 bacterium
GCGTACCGCTGCACCGCCGGCCCGTCCTTCACCCACCCGGTGAGCGGGACGTTCGGCTTCACGCCCTTGATGCCCTTCGACTCGAGGCGCAGCACCTCGGGCGGCGTCAGCGTCCACTCCACCTTCAGCCACGCCGGATCGCCCGCGCGCTCCTCGATGACCTTCGCCGACTTCAGCATCGCCGCGCCCGGGACGCGCGAGCCGCGGATGTCGTTGAGGACCTTCGCGTCCTTGCCGAGCGACACGCCGTCCTGCGGCAACAGATTCGAGTTGGGGCCGACGAGGAACCCGAGCGCGACCCCCACGCCCATGCCGATCAGGATCTTCGTGTAGAGCTGCATCCGCGGGGACGCTAGGAAAGCGGCTCCGCGCGGTCAATGGACGGACTACGTCCGGCGCGGCACCAGCGTGATCCGCGCGCGGATCGGGAGGTGATCGGAGCGGCCCGCCTGGAGGATCTCGATCCCGAGCGGCTCCACACGATCGTCGTGGACGACGTGGTCGAGCCGCGAGCCGATCTCCCCCACGCTCGTCTTCCAGCGCCACGTATCCTGATCGACTCCGAACGCGTCGCCCGCATTCTCGAAGCCGTGGTCGCCGAGCACACCGAGCGCGCCGCCGCTCGACTCGTTGAAGTCGCCCGCGACGATCGTCGGGAGCTCGCGATCCAGCACCGCGAGGATGTCGCGCATCTCCGCGCGCCGGATGCTCGACGTCGTGAAGTAGCCGACGATCGGGTTCCCGGTCTCGGAGAGCTGCGGCCTGAGGTGGACGTTCGCGAGCTGCAGCTCGCCCTGCTCGGTATCGACGGTCGCGACCATCACGTCGAACCACGAGCCGTCGACCCGCGGGTGGATGATCTCGAGCCGAGTGATCGGGCGCTTCGAAAGGATCGCGCTGCCGCCCGCCGCGCCCACGTGGTGGAAGTAGATGTACGGATACGCCTCGTCGAGCGCGCCGCGCAGCGCGACTTCCCACTCTGGGTTCGTCTCCTGCAACAGCACGACGTCCGCGTCCGCGTCCGCGATCGCCGCGACCCCGGGCGGATCACCGGGCAGTCCGTAATTCTAGGCTGAGGCCGAGCGCGAAGCGGTTGGTCCGAAGACTGTGCCGAGAGCTCTCGCGGAGCGAGAGGTCGTTATGGCCAGTTGTAGGTGAGGAGGTCGACGACCGGCTCGCCCGGCCGAGGCGCTCTCGCGACGCGGGTCGCGGTGGCGCAGGAGACGAGGAGCGGGGCGAGGAGGACGATCTTCCGCATCGCGAGAGTAACGGCGCCGCCTACGACTGCGCGACGCAGCGGGTGAGCATGAAGTAGGCGCCCATCGGCTTGCCCTTCTTGTACGCCTTCCCGATCAGCGAGTGCTTCGACAGCGCGCGGCAGTAGTCGATCATGTGCCCGTACGTCGCGCCGGGGATGAGCCCGGTGTTCGGCTTGATCTCGGGCCAGCCCTCGGGCCGCAGCGACGGCAGGCGCGTGTAGTCGAACTCGAGCCCGTCCTCGCCGTTCTGCACGAAGAAGTAGCCGGGGCCGGCGAACGTCTTCGCGAGGCCGGTCGTGTGGTTGTAGCCGACGACCTCGCCCTCCGGCGGCTTGTAGAAGCGCTTCTGCGAGATGTTGAAGACCGGCAGGCTGTTCTTGAGCTCGTAGATCAACGTCTCGCCGACGGTGTCGACGATCTGGTCGAGCTCGATCCGCCGCCCCTCGACGATCCCCCACAGCTTCTCCTGCATCCCGCCCGGGAGCGCGAGCACCTCCTCCACGCGCTGCGTCGCAGAGAGGCCATCGAGGTGCGCGGCGATCTCGTCCGCCGAGCGCCCCTCGCGCACGAGGTCGGTGAACGTCGTCATGACGCGTTCGCCGCCCGGAACTTCGCCATGAAGTCGACGAGGCGCCCGACGCCCTCGGGGCTCACCGCGTTGTACGTCGACGCGCGCAGGCCGCCGACGCTGCGGTGCCCCTTCAATCCGACGAGCCCGGCCTCGGTCGCTTCCGCGATGAACTTCGCTTCGAGCTCCTCGCTCGGGAGGCGCCACACGATGTTCATGCGCGAGCGCGCGTCGGCGTCGACGGGCGAACGGTAGTAGCCGTCGGACGCGTCGATCGCGCCGTACAGCGCGGTCGCCTTCTCTTCGTTGCGCGCAGCCATCTTCTCGAGGCCGCCGAGCTCGTCGATCCACGCGAGGACGTTGCGCATGATGTAGACCGCGAACGTCGGGGGCGTGTGATAGAGCGACTCCTTGTCCGCGTGGGTCTTGTACCGGAGGATCTTCGGGATCGTCTTCGAGCCGCGCTCGATGAGGCTCTTCTCGGCGATCACCAACACGACGCCGGACGGACCGAGGTTCTTCTGCGCGCCGGCGTAGATCATCCCGAAGTTCTTCACGTCGAGCGGGCGCGACATGATGTCGGAGGACATGTCCGCGATCAGCGGCGCCTTCGTAGTCGGGAACGACTGGAACTGCGTGCCGGCGATCGTGTTGTTCGAAGTGATGTGGACGTAGGCCGCGCCGTCGGTGAGGTCGAGTTCGGACGGGATCGAGGTGTAGTTGCCGTCGACACCGCCGGTGCCGGCGACGTGGGTCTCGCCGATCAGCTTCGCCTCTTCGAGCGCCTTCTCGGACCAGGTGCCGGTGACGACGTAGTCGGCGGTCTGGCCGTCACCGAGGAAGTTCATCGGGATCGTCGCGAACATCCCGGACGCGCCGCCCTGGAGGAACAGGACGTCATGGGTGTCCGGCACGCCGAGGAGCTTGCGGACGAGCGCCATCGTCTCCTTGTGGACCGCGTCGTACGCCTTGCCGCGGTGGGAGTGTTCCATGATCGACATGCCGGTCCCGGCGTAGTCGAGGAGCTCCTCGTGGGCGCGCTTCAGGGCGGGCGCGGGGAGGCCGGCGGGGCCGGCGTTGAAGTTGACGATGTCACGGCTCATGCCGCGGCACGTTAGCGGATCGTGCTGCGACGTCAACGGGTTCCGCGGGGCAGCCTACAGGGGCTTCCAACGCGCGCCGTCGGTGCCGGGCGGGTCCACCGCGACGATGTACTCCGCGCGGCGGTTCTGCACCTCGTCGGTCTCGTCGGGCGTTGGGACGGCGAGGACGTCCTCGCCGAAGCCGGCGAAGAGCACGGGGATCTTCAGCCCGCGCCGCTTGAACCACTTGCCGATCGCGCGCGCGCGGGCGTTCGACAGCGTGCGGTTGGAGCCAGCGTCGCCGAC
>JAUHYN010001101.1 GCA_030426505.1 bacterium
CGAGGAACTTGCCGACGACGATCTTTCGGACCTCGACGGGCAGCGTGAGGAGCACCTCGAGCGTGCCGAGCTTCTCCTCTTCACTCCACAGCCGCATCGTCACGGCGGCGCACAGGAAGATCAGGAAGATCGGCAGCAGGTCGAAGAGCGGGCGGATGTCCGCGATGCCTCGCGCGAAGAACGCCTTGTACTGGAAGAGCGTCCCCAGCGTGAGGAACAGGAACATCGCGAGGAAGATGAACGCGACAGGGGACAGGAAGAAGCCGCGCAGCTCCTTCTTGGTGATCGACAAGATGTGGTTCATCGCGTGGCTCCCTTCTCGGCCAGCTCACGGAACACGGCTTCGAGCGTGCGGGTCTCGGGCCGCAGCTCCGCGAGGCGCCAGTCCTTGTCCTTGGCGACGTCGAAGATGATCGGGCAGAGCTCGAGGTCCTTGTCGCCGGTGACGCGGTAACGGACGAAGCCGTTCGCGTTCGGCATCTTCTTCACCGACTGCACGCCGGCGGTCGCCGACAGCGTGGTCTCGACGTCCTTCACGGACGACGCCACCGCCACCACGGCGCCCGAGGTCTGCGTGAGCTCGTCGAGCTTCGCGTTGGCGCGCAGCTCGCCCTCCATGATGATGATCGCGCGGTCGCAGGTCGCCTCGACCTCCGAGAGGATGTGCGTGGAGACGATGACCGTCGACGACTCGGCGAGCCGCTTGATCAGAGCGCGCATCCCGACGATCTGCGTGGGGTCGAGGCCGTTGGTCGGCTCGTCGAGGATCAGGATCTCCGGCTGATGGAGGATCGCCTGCGCGAGCCCGACGCGCTGCCGGTAGCCCTTGGAGAGGGTCCCGATGGTGCGGGTGAGGACGCCCTCGATCCCCGCGCTGTAGATCGCCTGGGACAGGAGGGCCCGCTGCTTCGCCGCGGGGATCTCCCGAAGCTCGGCCATCATCAGGAGGTACTCCTGGACGGCCATGTCGAGGTACAGCGGCGCGTTCTCGGGCAGGTAACCCAGCGTCCGCTGCACGACGAGCGGCGCCTCGACCACGCTGTGGCCGGCGACCATCGCCGTCCCCTCGGTGGGTTGGAGGTAGCCGGCGAGGATCTTGATGGTCGTGGTCTTGCCCGCGCCGTTGGGACCGAGCAGACCGATGATCTCCCCGCGCTCCACGGCGAACGACACCCCGTTGAGCGCCCGGACGTTTCCGTAGTGTTTGGTCAGATTTTCGACTTCGATGATAGCCATGAGGATCTTCCTCCGCGGCGCCCGTTTCTATTCCCCGTGGGGTCGGTGTCAAATCGTTTTTGCTGATTGAAAACGAGGCTCTAGCTCGCGCCGGGACGCCTCGCCGGACGATGTGGTCGTCCCACTTTCGGACACCGACATCGGTGTACTTCAGATCTCGGGTAACCGGACCGAATACAGCGCAGGGGGATGTCCGTCACCATGCGAGCACCGAGCAGGCCGGGGGGCCCGATCGGCAGAGACCAGCTGCGATCCGCGCTCGCGGTGTTCGCCGGGCTCGCGTTGCCCACCGTGGGCGTCTGGGTCGCAGCCACGATCCACCACGACCGACTCGAACGCGCCCGCCAGGCGGGGGCCGCCCTCGCCGAGAGCGCGGCGCTCGCGGGCCGCCTCGAAGCCACGCTCGACCGGTACGCCGGCGACACCCTCGCGCTCGCCCACGATCCCTCCCTCCTGCGGGCCCTCGACGACGGTGACTTCTCGGACGCGCAGCAACGCTTCGCCGTCGAGCTCGTCGCGCGGGTCGAAGCCGCCCAGACCCGCTACATCGACGTGGACGGCCAGGAGGCCATCCGGTTCGACCGGAGCGCCGAGGGCGGCCTCATCGAGGCGCCCGCGCTCCAGGACAAATCCCACCGAGCCTACTTCGTCGAGGCGATCCGCATGGCGCCCTCCGACGTCTACGTGTCGCCGCTCGACCTCAACATGGAGCACGGACGCGTCCAGGTGCCCTGGGTTCCGACCATCCGCTTCGCCGCGCCCGTCGACGACACCCGCGGTGTCCGCCGAGGCGTCGTCGTCGTCAACTTCGACGCGCGCTCACTCCTCTACGCTCGGCCGGCCGCCCTCGGCCACCGCACGGTGATCGTCGACCCGGCGGGGGAACACGACTTCGAAGTCGGTCCGTCGGTCCGAGTCGGCGCGTTGAGCCGCGCGATGCGAGATCGAGTCCTCGGTGTATCCGCCGTCGACGACGACGAGGTGCGCTATACGGTCGCCCGGGTCGAGCCTCCGAGCGCTGCGCCGGGCCACGCCGGGCTGCGGGTCGTCACGTGGCATGGGCCCATCGACACCCTCCCGGTCCAGGCGCTCGGGTTCCTGCTCGGGCTCCTCGCGGTCGTGAGTTGGTACTGGGGCGGCGCGCGGGTGGAGCGTCGAGCGGCGCTCGAGCGATCCCACCGCGCGGAACTCGAGCTCGCGGAGTCCGAGCGGATGGCCTCCCTCGGTCGGATGGTCGCCGGGGTCGCGCACGAGCTCAACACGCCGTTGGGCAACGCGCTGGTCGGCGCGACGTCGCTCGCAGCGCAGGCCGAGGCCTTCGCCAAGGTGTCGAACGGCGGCGAGCTTCGGCGGAGCGACCTCGACGCGTTCTGCACTGGGACGCAGGACGGCGCGCGGATCGTCGCGCGGAACCTCGAACGCGCCGCGGAGCTCGTATCTCGCTTCAAACAGGTCGCGGCGGATCGGACGCGCGACGACCGCCGCTCATTCGACGTCGACGACGTCGTCGCGGAGGCGGTCGAGATGATCCGGCCTCGGTTCGACTCCGGTCCCGTCACGCTCCGGCTCGACGCCGAGTCGGGTGTCGTCGTCGATGGTCACCCGGGCCCCGTCGGACAGGTCGTGACCAACCTGGTCGAGAACGCGCTGAAGCACGGCTTCGGTGACGGCCGCGCCGGGACGGTGACGGTCGCGACCCGACGCGCTTCGGACGGCAGCGCACGCATCACCGTGACCGACGACGGCGCCGGCATCGACGCGAGCCACCTGCCGCACGTGTTCGAGCCTTTCTACACCACTCGATTGGGTGACGGCGGGACCGGCCTCGGTCTCGCGATCGTCCATCGCCTCGTCACCCGGCGCCTCGGCGGCGCCCTCACGGTTCGGAGCACGCCCGGCGTGGCGACCGAGCTCGAATTCACGCTCCCCACGGCGCTCCCCGCCCCTCGAAAGGAACCGCAGCATGCACTCGCTGAAGC
>JAUHYN010000042.1 GCA_030426505.1 bacterium
AAGGGCGCCTCGCGCGACATCGAGATCGAGTTCGTCCCGTTCGACACCCAGGGCCGCGATCGAGGGAGCGCGGTGCTGCGGTCGTGCGCGGATCCGTCGTGCGAGGTCGTCGTGCACTTCGCGGGGACGGCGGTCGAGAGCGGACTGGTGTGCGAGCCGGCCGCGCTCGACTTCGGTCGCGTCCCCAACGGGGCGTGCCGCCCGGAGTTCGTCGACTGCCAAAACCGCGGCAACGCCACCGTCCTGATCGACGCGTGGGGCCCGGAGTCGATCGGCACCCCGACCAGCCCCGACTTCGTCTTCGAGCCGTACCGCCTCCTCGTGCTCGAGCCGCAGGAGGCCTTCACGACGACGGTGGAGTACTGCCCTTCGGACTTCGGGCGCGACGTCGGGCACTTCGGCGTCCGCTTCCGCGAGGGCACGGACCAGGAGAAGCGCATTTACGTTCCACTGAGTGGACTCTCCGGCGGCGCCGTCCTCACGGCCTCGCCGAGCCCGCTCGACTTCGGCGAGGTCTCGACGATCGTCCCGGTCCAACGCGCGCTCCAGCTCGAGAACACCGGGACCATCGCGCTGGAGATCGCGCGCATCGCGGTGACGGGCGCGAACGCGTCTTCGTTCTCCATCCCGGGGAGCGGCGCGATGATCGTGGACGCGGGCGGCGTGGTACCGGTGACGGTGGAGTTCGCGCCGGCGCAGACGGGGATGCTCGGCGCGCGTTTGACGGTCGAGACCCGAGACCCGGACGTCGGCACGATCGAAGTCCCACTCGCCGGAGTTGGCGTCTCGCTCCCGCCGTGCCGCTACGCGATCACGAACACCGAGGCGCGGTTCGGCCCCCTCGCGACGGGGCGCGAGCAGACGATCGGCGTCGAGATCGCCAACACGGGCCCGAACGACTGCCTCCTCACGCGCGCGGTGCTGTCCCCGCAGACGAGCGAGGCGTTCGAGATGTTGTCCGACGTAACGACCGCGCGGCGCATCGGCGCGGGCGCTTCGATCGTGCTGCCGATTCGGTATCGCCCGAATTCGTCCCCGACGAGCTCCGGCACGCTGACGGTGGAGCTGTCGAACCCGAGCATGCCGACCGACACCGTCGCGCTCGTAGGCAAACACTCCGAGCCCCCGCTCGTCATCACGCCGAACCGCGTGGACTTCGGGAGCGTGATGGCGGGCTGCGCCACGGTGGTACGAACGCTGATCGTCGAGAACCAGGCCACGAGCCCGCTGCAGATCACGAACGTCGCGGTAGACGGTGGAGGCTCGAAGTTCACGCTGTCCGACGTCCCGTCGCTGCCGGTGACGGTGGCCGCGGGGGGCGCGATCCAGTTCGGTGTCTCGTACGCCGAGGCGGCGGTGACGGAGCACGCCGCGGCGATCCGCATCGACGTCGTGCATCAGGGGACCGCCGTCACGCAGGTCGTCCCGCTCACGGCGCGAACGTCACCGAACCCGATGGTCGAGCGCCTCGAGCCCCTCGCGTCGCCGAAGGCGGACGTCCTGCTCGTGCTGCGCAACCGCCCGACGACGGTCGAGGAGCGCGCCATCCTCGGCGACCTCTTCTCGGTCTTCACCGCGTTCGCGGACGCGAACGGCGTGGACTACCAGATCGGCGCCACGACGATGCACGCGTCCGACGTGATGGGCCGGCTGATCCACCCGGGATCCTCCGCGCTGTTCGGCGGGCCCGCGGCGAACAAGATCATCACGCGCAACACACAGCCCTCGCCGGGGACGATCTTCGAGACCAACCTGATGTTCCCGTTCAACGCATCGGGCCCCGCCGACGAGGGCCTCGACGCCTCCCGCCGCGCGTTCTCGTCGGTGATCCTCGACGGTCACAACGCGGGCTTCCTCCGCTCGGACGCCTCGCTCGCGGTGATCTACCTCTCGGACAGCAACGACTTCTCGTCGATCGCCGACGCGACCGCGTACATGCGCTACATCGTCGCGACCAAGGAGGATCCTCGGCGCGTCACGGCCCACGCGATCGTGGCCGGGACCACCTTCTGCAACGGCCCCAACGGGAGCGCCGCCGCGGCGCCGCGTTTCCTCTCGGCGGTCGAGTCCGTCGGCGGTGGCTTCTCCGAGATCTGCACGACCGACTGGACGCGCACCGTCGAAGACCTCGCCCCGGCCGTCTTCGGCTACCGCGACCGCTACCCGCTCAGCGGCCAGGCCGACCCGAACACGCTCGAGGTCAGCATCAACGGCGTCATCATCCCGCGCGTCGACGCGGGGGGCACGGTCAACTGGTCGTACGTCGCCGGTTCCAACACGCTCGAGTTCAGCGTGTTCCTCGCGCCGACGCCGGGTGATGTCGCGCGCGCGCGCTACGCGACCGTCTGTCGCTGAGGCGCGACCGGCGGCGCGACTTCGTCCGGGCGCGGCCGGACCACGGCGCGCACCTTCCGCTTCGCGAACTTCATGACGCCGTCGTCGAAGCGCGCGTTGTTCAGCGTCACGCGATCGAGGAAGTAGTTCTCGAAGATGCGCCACGGGTGCTTCTCGCCCGCGCGCGGCAGCTCGCCGAGCGCGCGCTGCACGTAGCCGGCGGAGAAGTCGAGGAGCGGGACCTCCGGCATGTCGGGGTCGCGCTGCGGGGTGCAGATGTCGTGACCGTTCGCGTCCATGAAGTCGAACATCCGGCACACGTAGTCCGCGACGAGATCGATCTTCAGCGTCCAGCTCGCGTTCGTGTAGCCGACGGCGAAGGCGAGGTTCGGGACGTCGCTCACCATCATCGCGCGGTAGGCCATCGCCTCGTTCGGCTCGACGCGCTTCCCGTCCACGACGAGCTCGGCGCCACCGAACAGCTGCAGCTTCAGGCCCGTCGCGGTGACGATCAGGTCGGCCTCGAGCTCTTCGCCGGACGCGAGGCGGACGCCGCCCGCCGTGAAGCGGTCGATGTGATCGGTGACGACGCTGGCCGCGCCGCGTTTGATCGCGTCGAAGAGATCGCCGTTCGGGACGAGGCAGAGGCGCTGGTCCCAAGGGTTGTAGTGCGGGGAGAAGTGCGTGCCGATGTCGTAGTCCTCGCCGAGCGCGCGCTTCACGCCGAGGAGGAGGAGCTTTCGGATCGCGTTCGGGAAGCGCCGCGCCGCGCTGTACAGCGCCATCGCACGGAGCACGTTCTTCCACCGCGTCACGCCGTACGCGGCGCCGGCGGAGAGGTGACGGCGCAAGAAGTCGGCGACGACGTCGCGGTCCGGCGCGGACACGACGTAGGTCGGTGAGCGCTGGAGCATCGTGACGTGCGCGGCCTTCTCGGCGAGCGCGGGGACGAGCGTCATCGCGGTGGCGCCGCTGCCGATCACGACGACCCTCTTGCCGGTGTAGTCGATGTCGTCGGTCCAGAACTGCGGGTGGACGATCGATCCCGCGAAGTCGCCCTGGCCTTCGAACTCCGGCGCGTGCGCTTCGTCGTACTTGTAGTAGCCGGTGCAGGCGAAGAGGAACTTGGCGGTCACGCGGCGGACTTCGCCGCTCTCGGCGTCGCGGAGCTCGAGCGTCCAGCGCGCGTCGTCGGTCGACCACGTCGCGCGCTCGAGGCGGACGCCGTACCGGATCTTCTCGTCGATGCGGTACTCGCGCGCGGTCTCTTCGATGTAACGGAGGATCGAGGGGCCGTCGGCGATCGCCTTGCCGGCCGTCCACGGCTTGAACGTGTACCCGAGCGTGTACATGTCCGAGTCCGAGCGGATGCCCGGGTAGCGGAACAGGTCCCAGGTCCCGCCCATCCGCGCGCGCGCCTCGAACAAGGCGAAGCGCTTGCCGGGGCACTTCGTCGCGAGGTGCGCGGCGACCCCGACTCCGGAGAGCCCGGCGCCGACGATGGCGACATCGAGGTGTTCGGGTTCGACGGAGCCGATGCGATCCATACCCTCCCGTCTACCGGATCCGCTTATTGAACACAATTCAATTACAGCGAACGCGCGAGAATGCCCGGTTTCGAGGGCGTCTACCAATGGGGTCCGGGGCGGGGTTGGGCGCAGTGCCAGGCAAAGATGGCCGTAGGCCATCGCGCAGCGACCACAGGGCGCGTAGGTCACCAGGCGAGACTTGCTCTCGCCGTTAAGTGACCGGACCGCAAAGATGGCCGTAGGCCATCGCGCAGCGACCACAGGGCGCGAAGGGTCACCAGGCGAGACTTGCTCTCGCCGTCAAGTGACCGGACCGGCGTTAGGCGACGAAGCCGCCGGTCAGGACGAAGGCGTAGGCCTTGTACGCGTCTCGCTCGGGGTGTTCGTAGTCGACGCCGAGCATCGCGCAGAGGCGTCGATCGCAGAGGACGTCGAGCGTGCGCGCGTAGACCTCGGCCTGCTCGTCCGGGTCGAGGCGCGCCCACGCGGCGGCGACGTCATCGCGATCGAGATCGCCTCCGCGCCCCTCTTCGAGCTGGGCGGGGCGCTTGTCTTCGACGCGCGCGCGCGCCTCGGCTTCCGAGACGAGTGCGCGTCCGAGTCGCCGCGCGTCGCGCACGGCGGCGCGCAGCGCTTCGTCAGCGCACGGCTTCTCGAGCGCGCGGAACACCGGCGCGTCGGCGGGGATCGTGTCGGCGGGCGCGTCCTCGGTGAGGAGGATCGCGACGGTCGTCGGGTACGTCGCCTTGCTCCGCTCGATGAACTCGAGGCCCGTCGCGTCCGGCAGCTTCTGCGCGCAGATCAGGACGCGCACCGGCGTCGATGTGAGAATCGCGCGCGCGTGCGCGCCGCTCGAAGCGATGCGCACCACCGTATCCTCTTCGCCGTCGAGGAGCCGGGAGAGGCTCCGCAACGCGCGAGGATCTTCGTCGACACAGAGGAGGACATCCGCTGCCATCCAACGAATGCTCGGGGCCACACACGCGGCCTGACAACCCTGGTCACGCGGCCAGGCTTCAGCAGCCGAGCCCGCAGCCGAGGAACGTCCTGAGCTTCTCGAGTTGAGATGCGTCGAGCCCGCGCACCCGATCCGGAGCGAGACTGTGCGCCATCATCGAGATGCGCGCGGTGTGCTCGAGGATCTCCAGGCGGTCGTACGCCTGCGCGAGCGTGTCGCCGAGCGTGATCGACCCGTGCCGCGCCATGATCAGCGCGACGCGACACGACAGGTGTTCCCGCAACGCGTCCGGCACCTCGCGCGTCGTCGGCGTGGTGTACGGGATCGTCACGATCTCGCCGAGTTCGCAGAACACCTCGGGCATCAGCGGCTGGTCGAGCCCCACGCCCGCGATCGTGTGCGCGATGGCGCAGGGCGGGTGCGCATGGACCACGGCGTTGACCTCGGGCCGGTGCGCGTAGATCAGCGTGTGCATCATCGTCTCGGACGAGGGCCGCCCGCGCTCGCCCTTCACCGGCGCGCCGTCGAGATCGCACAGCACCATGTCCTCGGGCTTCATGAAGCCCTTCCGCGCGCCCGACGGCGTGACCAGGATCCGCCGCTCGCCGATGCGCACCGAGACGTTGCCGTCGCGCGCCGCGATGTAGCCGCGCCGGTGCATCAGCTCGCAGACCTCGACGATCTGCTGGGCCGCGCTCCGGATCGACGCGCGGTGTTCGAACTCGACGGCCACGGCGCGCGGACGCTACCGCGCCCCCTCCCCGGGTGCCAAGGGCTTCAACCGGAGCTCGCCTGCGTACTCGTGACCGTGCCGAGCGCGGCGACCCACGGCGCGACCTGCGTCGAGAAGCGCTCCATCTGCTCCTCGGGGATCGGCGGCGCCGGCGGCGACACGAGCGCGAGCGGGTTCATGTGCCGCCCGCCGCGCAGGAGCTCGAAGTGCAGGTGCGGCCCGGTCGCCAAGCCGCTCGATCCGACGTAACCGACCGTCTGCTTCTGCCGCACGCGGACGCCGGTGCGCACGCCGGGCCCGAAGCCGTTGAGGTGCGCGTAGCGCGTGGTCAACCCGTTCGCGTGCCGCACGAACACCACGCGACCGTACCCGCCCTTGCGCCCCGCGTAGGTGACCACGCCGTCGCCCACGGACCAGATCGCCGTCCCGCGCGGCGCGCCGTAGTCCACGCCGCGGTGCGCGCGCACGTACTTGAGGATCGGGTGCTTCCGCATGCCGTACCGACTCGTGATGCTCGCGAACTTGATCGGCGACTTGAGGAACGCCTTCTCCACGGCTTTGCCGTTCGCTTGGTAGTAGCCGACCTTCCCGTCCTCGAACGCGTACCGGTACGCGCGGTGTTTGCGATCGCGATCGGCGAACGCGTACTCCGCGCCGAGGACGCTGCCGTAGCCGATGAACTGCCCGTCCACGAAGCGCTTCTCGACCACGATCGAGAAGCGGTCGCCCTTCTGCGTCTCCGTGAAGAAGTCGACGTCCCACGCGAAGATGTCGACCAGCGTGAGCGTGAGCCACGGCTCCTCGCCGATCGCGTCCATCGCGGCGTACAGCGACCAGTCGACTTCGCCCGACACCGTCACTGTCGCCGTCTGCACCGCGACCGGTTCGCGGTAAGCGGCCAGCGTTCCGTCCGGGCCGCGGTACGCGATCGCCTTGTCCGTGACGCTCGCGTTGTAGCGGAACCACGAGAGGTTGCCCTCCGCGTCGCGCTCGATCTCGAACCACTGCCCGGGCCGACACTTGGTGAAGTCGACGTAGCCGTCGAGCGCGCGCACGAGCTCGTCGACCTCGCGCCCGTTCACACCGATGCGCGAGGCGCACGTGCTGAACGCGTCGCCCCAGCGCATCTCCGCGACGTGGTACTGCGACGGCGCGCCCGGCTCCGGTCCGATCGGATCGTCGTACGCGAAGTACGGCTCGACGGGCGGCGGTGGCGCGGGTGGCGCAGGATCCGAGCAGGCCGTCACCGCTGCGATGAGCAGGACGGCCCCGATGCGTTCAGCGACAGACACAGCCCTCCGAGGTCCGCTCTTCGCTTAACTTCGCCTCGTGCGATCGACAAGCGTCGATCGACGCGAAGGGCCCGGCGCGCCGGCGCGGCGCGGCGACGGGCCCCACCTTCGCGATCTGCTCCTTCAGTCGATACCAGTACCCGCACCCGTCGGTGGCGGGGCGCTCGGCGAGCGACCCGAGACCGAACGCGGGCCGCGCCTTGCGCAGGTCCGCGACGGTGGACTTGCACTCGTCGTAGCCGCGGCGCACGACCGGGTTTCGCTGCTCGAACGACGGGTGCGACGGGGTCGCCACCGAGGCCAGCGCGCGCAGCGCGTTCTCGAGCTCGTCCGGCGGGCGCCCGCTGCGGCCCAGCGCGCAGCCGGCGAGGTAGTCCGCGCGGAGCTCCTCGTTCCAGCTCGGCTCGAACTCGGCCCGCATGTTCAGCGCGGCCGTGAGGTGGTGCCCGACCTCGTGCGCGAGCACGCCGAACGAGGCGCCGTCGCCGAACTTCTGCGCGAGGGCGTCCAGGAACTCCTTGGAGTAGACGATCTTCGCGCGGGTCGACGCGCCGTGACGGATGCCCGAGACCCAGGTCGCCGCGTTGTTCCCGATGGAGACGTTCTTGAAGAGCTCGCCGCTGCCGCAGTTGTGCTTCGGGCAGAGCGCGTCGTACGCGGCCTGGACCTCCGCCGTCGCGCGCGCGCTCGGTTTGCTGTCGAGGGACGGATCGTAGCCGCCCACCACGCGACCGCGGCACAGCGGCGGCGGGAGCCCCATCGAGAGTTGGGTGACGACGACGAGAGCGAAGAGCGAGGTCATCGAGCCAAGAGCGAGCGTCCAGCATCCGCGGCCTCGCGGTCAAACGCCACCGCGGTCACGCCCGGTCGACGCGCGCCCGAGCCGCCTGCTAGAACACGCCCGTGCGCCGGACCCTCGTCACGATCGCCGCCCTCGGACTGCTCGTCGCGTGCAAGGAGGCGCCGCCGCCCGCCGCGGATCCGAAACCTCCTGAACCCGAGGCGCCCGCCTCGCAGCCCGCGTCGCAGCCGAGCCCGTCGAACCCGCACGGCGTCGCCGAGGCCCCGAAGCCGGTGGAGGTCGAGCCCGCGCCGCCGCCGGTTGAGCCCTCTGCGGACGCCCCGGACCCGAAGCCGCCCTATGACTTCAAGCCGAGCGCGGCCGGGGCGCTGTGCCGGTACACGTACAAGCAGGTCGTCAACGAGGTCCTCGGCGGCGACTTCTACGCCGGGCAGGAGATCGAGGCGAGCTACGTGCTCCGCGCGAAGGCGTTGAAGGCCGGACTCGGGTTCGTGCTGGAGGCGGAGGCGGAGACGTTGAAGATGCGCGGCAAGCGCGAGGACGTCCACACCGACCTCGACTTCTCGCGCGCCGCGGACATCCGCCGCGTGGAGGGCGGCGCCGACGCGACCGTCGAGCCGGACACCGTCGCGTGGTTCGCGTTGTTGAATCGGCCCGTGAAGATCCACCTCGACCCACGCGGGCGCTTCGTCCGCCTCGACGGCGGCGACGCCGTCCGCAAGCGCTTCCTCGCGCTCCACCCGCCGCGCCCGCGCAAGGACCCGCGCTACGTGAAGCTCGCCGAAGTGCGCCTGAGCGACGAGGCGATCGCCGAGCGCTTCCTCCCGTACGCGGTCCACATCTTCGAAGAGGGCCCGCTCGAGAAGGGCCGCAAGGACACCGAGCAGCTCGAGGTGTTCACGCCGGACCACCGCGCCCGCGCGATGCGCGCGCGACGCATCGATCACAAGGACAAGAAGATCCTCTTCGAGACGCGCTGGGGCTTCGCGCCCTCCGAAGAAGAGAACATCGTCCCCAAGAGCCCCGACGCGAACGTCCTCGCGTTCCTCGGCGGCGAAGGGAGCGAGCTGGTCTCTTTCGAAGCGGAGAACCCGTGCTTCCTCCAGGCCGCCCAGACCCGCTCCGTGCAGCACACGTGGCGCGGTCAGATCCGCGGCGAGCCCGTGACCAGCGAGCGCAAGACGATCACCACGACGATCTGGCGCAAGGCCGGCTCGATCTGATCGAGTAGTGCTGGCACTAAGCCTCGACGATCGACGGCGGCGGCGGGGTGCGCGTCGAGCCGTGGATCAGCGCCTCCACCGCGGCGAGGATCTGCTCGGTCGTCGCTGGCTTCATGATCACCGCCGACACCGGGAGGTCGACCTCTCCGTCGACGGAGCGATCGTGGTAGCCCGTCACGAACACCACCGGGATGTCCGGTCGCGTCTCGCGGACCTTCGCGGCGAGGCTCGGTCCCGACATCCGCGGCATCACGACGTCCGTCACGAGCGCGATGAAGCGCTGAGGCGCGCGCTCGAAGCGCTCGAGGGCGTCCTGCCCGTCCGCCGCGACGTCGACGTCGACGCCCGCGCGGCGTAGGCCCTCGACCGTCGCGCGCTGCACGGACGGATCGTCCTCCACCACGAGCACGCGGCCGCGCGGGAGGCGCCCGACCAAGCTCGAGACGTCCGGCGTGGGGAGCGCCGTCGGCTCGACGCGATCCGAAGCCACGCGCGCGAACCTCAGCGTGAACGTCGTCGCGCCGGGTTCGCTCGTCACCTCGACCTGTCCACCGTGCTGTTCGACGATGCCGTGGACCATCGCGAGCCCGAGGCCGGTGCCTCGCGTGGCGTCCTTCGTCGAAAAGAACGGATCGAAGATCTGCGGGAGGACCTCGGGCGGGATGCCGCTGCCGTCGTCGTGGACGACCAGCGTGGCCCAGTCGCCGTCCGCGAACACCGCGACCGCGACTTCGCCCTGCCCCTCGATCGCGTCGCGCGCGTTGATCACGAGGTTGAGCAACACCTGTTGGATCTGGCCCGCGTCGATGCGCGCGCCGCACCCGTCCTCGACGTCCGTCGACAAGCGGATCGTCTCCGGGAGCAGCCGCGAGAGGAACGGCTCCATGCTCCGGACGAGCTCCGCGAGGTCGACGTCGGTCGGGCGATGCGGCTGCTTTCGCGCGAAACCGAGGAGTTGGCGCGTGAGGTCCGCGCCACGCTTCGCCGCGCCCACGATCTCGATGACGCTCGCATGCACCTCGGGGTCGTCGCTGTCCTCACCGACGAACTGCGCGTTCGCCAGGATCGCCATGAGCAGGTTGTTGAAGTCGTGCGCGATGCCGCCCGCGAGCAACCCCACGGTCTCGAGCCGCTGCGCGCGTTCGAGGCGCCCCTCCGCATCCGCACGGCTGCGCGCCTCCGCTCGGATGCGCTCCACCATGCGGTTGAAGGACTCCGCGATGTCACCGATCTCGTCCTTCGCTTCGACCTCGACGTGGGCCTCGAGATCCCCGGCCGCGACGCGCGCGTGCGCCTCGAGCAGATCGGCGACCGGTCGCGTGATGCGCCGCGCGACGAACGCGGCGACCAAGCCGGTCAGGAGCACGGCGGCGATGATCGCGATCAGCGTGGCGCGACGGAGCGCGCGGAGGAACGCGAACGTCGTCTCCTCGGGGTACCCGATGACGATGCGCCAGTGACGGACCGGCCCCTCCGTCGCGAACGCGAGGTACCGGTCCCCGTCGATCTCGATCACGCCGTCCGCGATCTCGGACCCGAACACACCCGCGCGCGCCCCGGGGGGCAGGCGCTCTTCCGAGAGGAGCGTGCCGTCCTCTTCGAGGAGCGCGGCGAAGCCTCCGAAGCGCGGCGCCGACAGCGGCGCGCTCTCCACCAGATCGTCGACGAGCACGGTGCCGGCGAGCGCGCCCTCGAGCGTCTCGTCCATCGCGTGGAGCGGGACGGTGAGCACGATGATCCGCGCCTGCGTCGCGCGACTGAAGATCACGTTGCTCACCACGCGCTCCCCCGCGCGGATCCGCTCGAAGTACGGGCGATCCTTCACGTTGAAGCGCGACCCGTCGACGCCGACGACGTCCCCGTCGAGGTCGTCGAGGTACAGCCCTTCGAAGTGCGTCTTCAGCGGCTCGAGGCGCGCGCGGAGGATCTCGAGCCGCTCGGCTTCGTCGCCGATCCGAAACGCCTCCTCGGCGGCGACGTGCGCGAGTTCGTCGAAGCGGAACTGGAGGTACTGCTCCAGCGTCAGCCTCCGCAAGGCGAGTTGCGCCGCCGTCTCGGACGCCAACTCCACTTCGAGCTGGGACTCGATCGCATTCGTCAGCACCCACCCCGTCGCGCTGACGAGGGCCGCCATCGGGATCGTCGACAGCGCGATGACTTTGTGAAGGAGGCGCACGGGCCCGAGCTCCGCGACGGTCGTAACACGACGTGCGCGCGATCGACCACGCGACCGTCAGTCCGCGATGGTCGCGGTGACGGCGTAGTGGTCCGAGGGCCAGCGCCCCCCGAACGAAGCGCGCTCGATGGACGCGTCGAATACGCGAGCCGTCGGCGCGGTCAGGATCCAGTCGATCCGATCGTCGATCTGCACCCGCCCGAATCCGTGGAAGGTCCCGCCGGACTCCTGAGCGTGGACGGCCGCGTAGGTGTCGACGAGCGCGTCGGCGAGGATCCGGTGCGCGTCGGAGTCCACCGCCGCGTTGAAGTCACCGGTCACCACCGGCAGCCCCTCCGCGGCCGCGACCCGCGCGCGAATCAACCGCGCCGACTCGAGCCGCGCCCGCTCGCCCGCGTGATCGAAGTGGGTGTTGAGGAAGTAGAGCCACCGGCCCGACGCCCGCTCCTCGAGGACGACCCACGTGGCGATCCGCGGGAGTTGCGCGTCCCAGCCCACGCTGCCCGGGACGTCCGGCTCGGCGCTCAACCAGAAGTGACCCGAGTCGAGGGCAGCAAAGCGTTCTTTCGAATAGAACACCGGCGTCATCTCGCCGCGGCGGTCACCGTCGTTGCGGCCGGCTCCGATCGCGGCGTACTTCGGGAGCCGCCGCTCGAGCTCTTCGAGCTGGAAGTCGAGCACCTCCTGGGTCCCGACGAGGTCGGCGTCGAGCGCTTCGAGGTGCCGGACCACGAGGTCCTTGCGGCGCTCCCAGGCGTCGTCGCCGTCGTCGGCGGTCCCGTAGCGGACGTTGAAGCTCACGACCTTCACGGGCGGGAGCGGGGCCGAGGACGGGCTCACGGCCTCGGAGCATGCCACGAGAACGAGCAGCGGCGCGGCGGTGCGGAGCACGTCACGGCGAGGGTAGTCGATCGCACGCGACTGCGGTATCGAAGCGCGCCATGAGCGCCGGCGCCCTCCTCCTCGCGGCGATGACCTCGACCGTCACGTCGAGCGCCGCGCCGCGCATCGACCTGATCACGATCGGGATCGGCGAGGCCGCCTACGCCACCTTCGGCCACGCCGCGCTCCGCGTGATCGAGCCGGACGGCGCCGACACCGCGTACAACTTCGGCGGCGTCGACATGGAGCAGCCGAACTTCTGGATGCGCCTGGTCCAGGGCCGCGTCGAGGCGTACCTCAAGGTCACGCCGTACAGCGACTTGCTCCTGGAGTACTCCGCGGAGGACCGCACGATCGTGGGTCGCCGCCTCCACCTCGCGCCGGACGTCGCGCGCGCGATCGTCGCGGACCTCGAAGAGAACGCGAAGCCCGAGAACCGCACGTACCTGTACCACCACATCTTCGACAACTGCACGACGCGCATCGCCGAGCTCCTCGACCGCCACCTCGACGGGCAGCTCGAAGCGCAGGCCTCTTCGCCCGTCCGCGGCACGCACCGCGACTGGATCCTCGAGCGCGTCCGGTGGAAGCCGCAGATGTACCTCGCGATGGATCTGATGGGGAACGGGACGGGCGACGTCCCGATCGTCGCGTGGGATACCATCTTCATCCCCGAGGCGCTCGACGCGATCATCGACGGCGCGCGCTTCGACGGGCGCCCGTTCGTCGCGGCGAAGTACCTCGAGTACCGCTCCCTCTCGTACACCGACATGCCGCCGTGGGACTGGCCGTGGTTGAAGGTGTACCTGCTGCTCGGGCTCCCGCTCGTGCTGCTCGGAGCCTGGCGCCCGACGTGGGGCGCGCGCGCCGTGGGCCTGCTGTGGGGCGGGATGGGCCTGGTCTACATCGGCTTCTGGGTGTTCTCGGAGTACGCGTTCTACCACGCGAACTGGAACACGCTGGTGTTCCCGCCGCTGCACCTCGCGCTCGTCTTCCTCGCGGCGCGGCCCTTCGCGCGCGTCTACCTCGCGGCGCACGTGGCGGTGTTGGCCGGGCTCGCGGCGCTCCTCGCGAGCGGTGTGATCGTGCAGTCGATCGGCCCGATGATCGGGCTCGCGCTGTTGTGCGAAGTCCCGATCCTCGCGCGCCTCGTAGTCGCGCGCGTCGCGCTCACGCGCCGGGCGGCCTGAGCTTCATGTCGAGCTCGAGGTTGACGTTGTCCTTGAGCGCGGGCGCGTAGAACGGCGCGTCGTAGGTGATGCCGATGCGGCGCCGGTCGATCGTGAGGCGACCGTACGCGTCGACGCCGTCGTCGCGCCAGGTCAGCTTCATCGCGAACTCGACCGGAACCTCCTTGCCCTTCACGGTGAGTGTGCCCTTCACCTTCACGCGATCCTCGCCGGTCGCGGCGATCGACGAGCTCGCGAACGTGATGGTCGGGTGGTCCTCGACGTCGAAGAAGTCGTCCGATCGCAGGTGCTCGTCGCGGCTGCCGTTGTCGGTGTCGATCGACGCGGCGCGGATCTTCACCTGTACGCGCGACTTCGAGACGTCTTCGCGATCGATCTCGAACGTCCCGCTGAACTCGCGGAACGCACCGTCGGTCTGGGAGAAGGTCTGGTGCGCGGTGAAGCGGATCGCGCTGCCCTTGGCCGGCGCGAGCGCCTGAGGCGAGGAGACCGCGAGGAGCGCGACGAGGGCGAGCATCACCCTCACAACGTACCGCGATCAGTTCCCCTTCCAGAGCCCTGGATTCGTCTTGTAGACGTTCGTCTTCGTCCGCCGCGCGAGCACGATGCGGATGCGGCGGTTCTTGGCGCGGTTCTCGGGCGAGTCGTTCGGGACTTCGGGCCGCACGTCCGCGTAGCCCGCGACGGAGATGCGGTCGCTCTTCACGCGCCCGGCCACGATCAGATAGCGCGACACGGCGCCGGCCCGCATCGCGGAGAGCGTCCAATTCGACATGATCGGCGGGCCGATCGGCGTGTCGTCGGTGTGGGCTTCGACGGTGATCGCGGTCCCCACGTCGTGACAGAGCTCCGCCGCGAGATCGAGCTCCTCGAAGTTGCGCGGCTCGAGGTTCGCGGAGCCGGGCTTGAACTGGTCGTAGATCGTCATCGCGATGTTGTCGTCGTCGATCTCGACCGTGATGTGGTCGTCGAGCTCCTTCTTCTCGACGAGCGCCTTGATCTTCACGATCGCCGCGTTCTCGCCGAGGCCGCCCTCGGTCTCCCTCTGCGGCGAGCCCTCGGAGTCGAAGTCCATCGGGTTCGAGGTGATGCCCTCGAAGTAGCCGGGCTGCAGCGACTTCACGCCGAGCGCGTTCTTCACGGAGCCCAGGGCCATCTTGAAGTCCTGGATGTCCATGTTGGCGAAGGACAACAGGAGCACGAAGAAGGTGAGGAGGAGCGTGGCCATGTCGGCGAACGTCGCCATCCAGGCGGGCGCACCTTCGCCGCCGCCTCCGCCGTCGTCGTCGTCGTCGTCGAACATCGCGTCAGCTCTCGTTCTTCGTCCGGACCTTCGGCGCGAGGTAGCCCTCGAGCTTTTCGCGGATCAGTTTGGGGTTCTCGCCCTTGAGGATGCCGTCGATGCCCTCGAGGACGATCTGCATGTTCGCGGTCTCCTCGGCGGTGCGGGTCTCGAGCTTGTCGGCGATCGGCGCACACACCAGGAACGCGACGATGGCGCCGTACAGCGTGGTGAGGAGCGCGACGGCCATCGCCGGACCGATCGCGGACGGGTCGTCGAGGGCCTGGAGCATCTGCACCAGACCGATCAACGTCCCGATCATCCCCATGGAGGGGGCGGTGCCGGACATGAACCGGAAGAGCTTCTGGCCGCGCTTGTGGCGCTGCTTGAGGGAGACGAGCTCACCGATGAGGGAGGCGCGGATCTCCTCGGGGGCGATGCCGTCGACGGCGAGGCGCACACCCTTGGCGAGGAACTTGTCCGACACCTCCATCTTCTCGAGGGCCAGGATGCCGTCCTTACGCGCCGCGGCGGCGAGGTCGCCGATGACGCCGATCGTCTCGACCGGATCGGGCGTCTTGCTGATGACGGTGTTGAGGGCGACCTTGAACCCGGCGAGGACGCGCCCCGCGCGTTCGGCGATGAGGGTCGACGCGGCCGTCCCGCCGATGACCACCAGGAGCGACGGGGGGTCGATGAACGCGGTCAGCTCGCCGTTCATCAGGATGGACCCGATGATCAGGCCGAATCCGGCGAGGATTCCGATGATGGTGGCGAGGTCCACGCTCCCCCCAATCGTCGGGGTGCGCCCCAAGTTGAACCGCGGGCCCCAGTCCGGCCCGAAGTCGGCCGGCGGCGTCTCGGAACGAATCGCACCGTGACGGCGGCAAAACCGACATCACGGAAACAAAACGACCCGCCTCGCAGTATAGAATAGTAACCGGCTCGAAAGGACCGACCAGCGGACGAATGTCGAGAGAGGAAGGACCCAACGCATTGGCTCCACTTTTGGACGACGACGCCGCTGTACGCCCGCTGCCCGCCAAACTCGAACCGATGATGCTCACGCACCTGCTGGTGACGGGCGACACGGATCAATACAACGCGTGGCGCGACCGCGTCGAAGGCATCCTCCAAGCGGAAGCGATCGACGAAGAGCCCGACCCCGAAGCGAAGGCGATCCTCGCGAACAAACACGCGTGGCGACAGATGCGCGAGACCGGGAAGCTCGGCGCGCTGTACGGGCTGGGCATCGGCTCGCTGTGGATGACGATGCTCATCCCGCTGTACGCGATCGAACACGGCTTCGGTTGGCTCGCGGGGCTGTCGTTCCTCCTGCCCGTCCCGATCGCGTGGCGCACCGGGCGCCGCCTCTGGGAGCGCGCGGCGCTCGCGGGCATGCGTGACCTCGGGCGTCGGCCTTCGCTGAAGAAGCGCGTGCGCACGATGTTCCGCAGCGTGTTCCGCAGCTTCTCGGCCGGCTTCGGGTTCGGCTTCACGTTGGTGTTCCTCCAGGCGCTCATCACCTGGTTCATGACGCCCGCGCCGACCCTCCTGCAGGAGTTGTTGTGGGACGCGTACCACGCGACCCTCGCCGGCACCGTCTCGGGGACGATGGGCATGATGCTCGCTCCGCTGATCGGCCGCTCCGCGCCGACGAGCGCGCCGCTCCTCCCGCCGTCGACGACGCTCCTGCTCGACGAGGACTGACGGCGACCGCGCGGGCTGCTATGCAGCGCCGCGTGCGACACACGGCCCCCCTCCTCGCGACCACGATCATGGCTTGCAGTTCGAGCACGCCGGACGCCCCGGCGAGCGCGCCCGCACACGAGCACGCGCACGGCCACGATCACCACGCGGCGCACGGCGACGGGACGAAGGGGATGCATCACCGCTTCGACGACGCCGAGAAGTGGGCGAAGCGCTTCGACGCCCCGGAGCGCGACGCCTGGCAGAAGCCCCGCGAGGTCGTCACGGCCGCGACGATCGCGCCCGGCGCCACCGTCGCCGACATCGGCGCGGGGACGGGCTACTTCCTGCCGTACCTCGCGGAGGCGGTCGGCGAAGGCGGGCGTGTCCTCGCGCTCGACGTGGAGCCGAACCTGGTCGCGCACATGGAGGAGCGCGTCGCGGACGCCGGGCTCACCACGGTCTCGGTCGCGCAGATCCCGTACGACGACCCGAAGCTCGAGGCGGCCAGCGTCGACCGCGTGCTGATCGTCGACACGTGGCACCACATCGACGCGCGCGTCGCGTACACACAGAAGCTCGCCGCCGCGCTGAAGCCCGGCGGACAGGTCGTCGTCGTGGACTTCACGATGGACAGCCCCGAGGGGCCGCCGCGCGAACACCGGCTCGCGCCCGAGAAGGTCATCGAGGAGCTCACGGCCGGCGGGCTCGAGGCGCGCGTGGTCGAGGAGACGCTCCCGCGCCAGTACATCGTGATCGGACAGAAGGCCCCGTGATCGTCGCGCTCGACGCCCCGAAGCGGGTCGTGTTAGGCGCCAGGGTCGTGGATCGTCGTGTCCTGCGCATCGCCGTGTTGTCCCTCGCCGCCGGGCTCGCCTCGTGCGGCGGCTGCAGCGACGGCACCGAGATGTCCAAGGAGGGCCTCCGCATCTGGGGCCGCGAGAAGATCGCCGCCGAGG
>JAUHYN010001102.1 GCA_030426505.1 bacterium
TGCGCCGGGCGGTCGTTTCGCGCTTTTGCATCGGCGACAGGATCACCTTGGGCACGCCCGGCTGCGTCCGCGCCAGCGGCTTGCCCTCGAGCTTGGTCAGCGAGGCGACGCGCGCCACCTCTTCGAGGCCCAGTCGATGGTGTACACGGCGATGCTCGCGCCGGTCCGACTCGGCGAACACTTCGTGAACGGCCTCGTGCATGCGGACCGCCTCGTGCGCGAGATGGAGTTCCACTTCCCGTTCGGCTCCCGGGACGGAGGCGCGCCGCCGACGGGGTTCGTGAAGGGCTTCATCGATCTCGTCGTCGAACACGACGGCCGCGTGTACGTCCTCGACTGGAAGAGCGATCTCCTCGCCGACTACCGCGCCGCGACGATCGACCGGCACGTCGCCGACAACTACGACCTCCAGGCCCAGCTGTACTCGCTCGCGTTGATCAAACTCTTCGGCCTCACCACCGAAGCGGACTACGAGGCGCGGTTCGGAGGCGCGGTCTACTGCTTCCTCCGCGGCATGAAGCTCGACGGCGACGGCACCGAAGGCGTCTACTTCTCGCGCCCGCCTTTCGAGGCGTTGATGGCGTACGAGCGGGGGCTCGAAGCGATCGCGACTGTGTCAGACTCCGCCCCATGAACGACCTCCCGGCTCTGTTGTACGGCACCGCGTGGAAGGAGGAGGATACGGCGCGCCTCACCGAGCTCGCGCTCACCGTCGGCTTCCGCGGTATCGACACCGCGAACCAGCGCAAGCACTACCACGAGGCCGGCGTCGGCGAGGGCGTCGCGAACGCGATCGCGCGCGGCGTCGTCACGCGCGACGAGCTCTTCCTGCAGACGAAGTTCACGTACCGACGCGGGCAGGATCACCGGCTCCCCTACGACCCCGCGGCGGCGCCAGCGGAGCAGGTGCGGCAGTCGTTCGAGCGATCGCTCGAACACCTGCGGACGGATCGCATCGACGCGCTCGTGCTTCACGGCCCGGAGCGCTCGCAGGGGTGGAGCGATACGGACCGCGCCGTGTGGTCGGCGATGGCCGAGCTCCAGGCCGCGGGACGCGTGGAGCACCTCGGCGTGAGCAATGTGCTCCCGGATCAACTCGAAGCGCTCCTGGACGAGGGCGACCCGAAGCCCGCCTTCGTCCAGAACCGCTGCTACGCGCGCACCGGCTGGGACAGCGAGGTGCGCGGCATCTGCCGCGGCGCGCGCGTCGTCTACCAGGGCTTCTCGCTCCTCACCGCGAACCGCCGCGAGCTCTCGCACCCGGACATCGCGGCGATCGCCGCGCGGCACGGCGCGACGGTCGAGCAGATCGTGTTCCGCTTCGCGGCCGACATCGGCATCTGGCCGCTCACCGGAACGACCGACGCCGAGCACATGCGCTCGGATCTCGCGGCGATGACGCTCGAGCTCACCGACGACGACGTCACGCGCCTCGCGTCGGCGCGCTAGCAGTCGCGATCGCGTGCGTCGATGTCGCGATCGCAGTCGTCGTCCAGCCCGTTGTCGCAGATCTCCGGTCCGTCGCAGGTACAGGTCTCGTCGACGAGCCCGTCGCAGTCGTCGTCGATCAGGTTGCCGCAGATCTCGTCGCCCGACGGGGCGCAGCAGTCCTCGTCCACGACGTCGTCACAGTCGTCGTCCTCGTCGTTGCAGACCTCCACCACGGACGCACAGATATCTTCGGCGAACGCGGCCCACTGCATTCGGTAGTTGGACGACGTGATCGGCTGATAGGCCACGCGCGCGGCGGGCGCGGAACCGTCGAGCCCTGCTTCCAGGCGGGACGGATCGATCGACGACAACCAGAGTTGCGCGCGCGCCCCCGCGGCGAGGCGGTGGCCGTACGCCCGCTCGCTCGAGAAGGCCAGCCACTGCCGAGTCGGCTCCTCGGACGGGAGCCAGGTCGGCATGACGTTCCGCAGATCCGCGAGGCCCTCTTCGGGCCCGACTCGCTCGTTGAGCGTGGTGAGTACGATGGGCGCGCCAGCGCCGTCCGCGCGGACCACCTCGATCGCAGCGTCCGACCCCAGGCCCTCGCCGCCGTCCACGCGCGCGTACGCGATGTACCGCCCGTCCCAGGAGATCGAGGGGTAACCCAACGCGACGCGCTCTTCGCCGTGGTCCACGAGGACGACCGGCGCGCCGACGTCGCCGTCGGCGTCGACGTCCATGCGAGCGATCGACGTGGTGCGGAACCGATACCCCTCGGGCTTCTCGTCTCGGCTGAACGCGACCGCCAGGAACGTGCCGTCGGGTGACCAGTCCGGGTGCGCGACGTACGACTCCCTCGGGAGCTCGACCGTCTGGACGACCTCCGCGGTGGCGACGTCGGCGATCCGCAAGCGCCCCTCGTCGACGAACGCGACCCGCGTGCCCGCCGGGTCGAACGTCGCCCAGTCCATCTCGTACTCACCGCGGAGGTTCCGTGACTCACCGGTCGCGAGATCCACGAGCCCGACCCGCTCCGCCCCGGAGGGACTCGCGAGGCGTCGGCCGTCGCGCGAGACCGTGTGACACCCCGTGCAGCGGGTCTGATTCGTCGGGAACTGCTGCTCCACGCGCGGGTCGCCGAAGCGCGCGCGCAACACCGCCGGCGGTTGCGTCGCCCAGTAGGATCCGACGCCCTCGATCCCGGACGCCGCGACGTGGACCCGCACGCGCTCGGATCGGTACACCTCGGCGGGCGCCGCGCTCGAGACCGCGCGGACGTACACCTCGAAGCTGCGACCCACGTGACTGAGGAGGACCCACGCGAGCTCGCCCTCGATCCGCACCGAAGGCTCGTCCGTCGCGACGCGGACGCGAACGACCTCACTCTCGATGCGGAGCTCGAAGAGGTCGTGCTCAGGCGCGGAGGTCCACTGCGGTTCGAGCGCGCCTGCGTTCGCCGGGATCGTCGCGCCGCTCGCGGGATAGATGACGATCGGCGCCAGCGCGCCCGTGCGATCCGCGCCGTCGTCGATCGGCAGCCGGTCACCGACGTGGGCCGGGGTCTGGTCTACGAAGACATCGAGGTGGACCGTCAGCGGCGCCGTCGCGACGAACGCACCGACGCGCGCCTCGACGAACGTCTCGCCCGCGACGCCCGCGCTCGTGAAGTGTCCGTCCACGATGCCCCCGATCGAGGGGGCCCCCAGTCGCCAGGCGACTCGGTTCGTGACCTCGCGTTCGCCGTCGTCGAACACGCCCATCGCCCGAAACGCGAACGTG
>JAUHYN010001103.1 GCA_030426505.1 bacterium
GCAGACAGGAAGACTAAGCCGATGAGAGCGATGGGATGCAGCGGGCTTCATTGGTCCGACTGTAGTTTGCGAGAGGCCTCGAAGAACATCCTGGCCGAGGGACCAGGCGAACCCGTTGCGCGTTTGGATTCTTCTCGATGCACCTTGACGGTATCACGTGGAGTCATCGCGGCGAACTTCAACGGTGAGGCGTCGCCGCGACTCTTCGGGGCAAGGCTCGCGCGACGCCTCCGCCCCCTGGAAGTACCGCGATCGGTGATGTTGCTGACGCTCCGCGTGCGATCCTCGCCTTCAACTTCTTCATCGGGCGACCAGGCTCGCTCGCGTGCGTGTCGAGTTGCTCCGCAAACGTCGCCATCGAGACGCCCGCGGGCTCGCGTACCAAAGGCAGAGCCGGTCGGTGAGTGCATCGGTCTCGACCGCCGAGCGACGGCGCGCAGGGGCCGCTCCGTTGCGCGAGGCCGTCGATTACGATCTCCGCTTCGCCGGGCCGGCGCCGCGAGGAAGCGCTCAGCTCCTTCGTGGGCGGCGTGCCGCTCCGCATCGACGTACGCCCCAACCAGATCCTCGACGGCCTTCGCCGAGTTGCTCCGGGAGTCTTCCGTGGAATGATGTGCAATCCCGCTGAGACCCGGTCGATTTAACCCTCGGCCTGAACGGTTCTCGGACCTTCACGAGCCCGTGGTCGCACCCGCAAGCGCAGCGAAGGTCTCCGACCGAAGCGGACCGCGCAGCGCGTACCGATCGGCTCGCGCGGACTCCCTCACCGAAGGCAGTAACCTCACGAGCCCATGGTCGCACCCGCAAGCGCAGCGAAGGTCTCCGACCGTAGCGGAGCGCGCAGCGACCCGAAGGGGAGCGAAGAGGCCGCAGGCGGATTCACTCCGCCGATACCGGCCAGGTACGGAGAGAGAGGGATTCGAACCCTCGGTACTGTTTCCAGCACACACGATTTCCAGTCGTGCACCTTAAGCCACTCGGCCACCTCTCCTGAAAACGGAGACGGTGTGTAGCGAATGGTCCGTCCGAAGGCAATGACGGATGCCGCACGTTCGAACACCGCCGCTTTGTCTTGCCCAAGACCCCGTTGGGTGCTTAGTGTCCGCCTCGGTCGCCGGGTCCTACGCAACGGGCGGCTCTGAACCCCGCCAGGTCCGGAAGGAAGCAACGGTAGGAGCTTAGCACGTGTGTTGTAGGGTGCCTGGCGATCACTTTCTCGCCCTGGCTTCCCGATGAGCTACGTCGTCCTCGCTCGTAAGTGGCGCCCTCAGCAGTTCGGCGACGTCCTCGGGCAAGAACACGTCACGCAGACCCTGACCAACGCGATCGCCTCGAACCGCATCGCGCACGCGTTCCTGTTCTCGGGGCCGCGCGGGGTCGGGAAGACGTCGGCGGCGCGGATCCTCGCCAAGGCGCTGTGCTGCGAGGCGCAGGACGGGCCGACCGCGACGCCGTGCGGCGTGTGTCAGCAGTGCCGGCAGATCACCGACGGGCGCTCCACGGACGTCTTCGAGATCGACGCGGCGTCGCACACCGGCGTCGATAACGTCCGAGAGATCATCGACAACGTCCGGTACCTGCCGAGCGCGGCGCGCTTCAAGATCTACGTCGTCGATGAGGTCCACATGCTCTCGACGGGCGCGTTCAACGCGCTCCTGAAGACGCTCGAGGAGCCGCCCGCGCACGTGAAGTTCGTGCTCGCGACGACCGACGTCCACAAGGTCCCCGTCACGATCCTCTCGCGCTGCCAGCGCTACGACTTCCGGCGCATCGCGCTCACGCGGATCGCGGAGCGGCTCTCGTTCATCCTCACGGAGGAGGGCCTCGAGCACGATCCCTCCGCGCTGACGCTCGTCGCGCGCGAGGCCGAGGGATCGATGCGCGACGCGCAGTCGCTTCTCGAGCAGGTCCTCGCGTTCGCCGGGCCGCGCAAGCTCGACGGGCCGCTCGTGCGCGACGCGCTCGGCGTGGTCGACGCCGCGCTGATCGGGCGCTCCGTCGATGCGATCCTGTCGCGGCGCCCGGGCGAGGTCATCGAGATCGTCTCCGACGTCCACGAGCGCGGGTTGGATCTGTCGCGCTTCGCCGACGCGTTGGTGGAGCACGTGCGTGATCTGTTGGTCGCGCGGCTCGTCGATACGCCGGCCAACGTGTTGGATCGGCCGAGCGACGAGGTCGCGGCGCTGGTCGAGCGCGCGAAGTCGGTCCCGTCGCAGGAGCTGGAGCGGGTGTTCGAGCACCTCTGCACCGCGGTGGAAGAGGTCGGCCGCGCGCCGCACCCGCGGTTCGTGCTGGAGGTTCAGCTCGCGTCGATCGCCGAGGCGCCCGCGCGCGTGCCGGTGGAGGCGTTGCTCGAGCAGCTCCACGCCGTGCAGGCCCGCCTCGATGGCGGCGCGCCGCCGCCGTCGCGCGGTGGCGGCGGAGGCGGTGGAGGCCCGTTCGAGCGGAGCCGCCCCAACGAAGGCCCTCGTTACTCGAACCGCGACACGCGTCGCTTCGAGGGCCCCCGCGGCAACGACCGCCGCGAGGCGCGCAGCCCCGCCGCGCGCCGCGAAGACGATCGTCCCTCCGACGATCGCGGTCCACAAGGACGCCGAAGCAGCGACGGCGGCCCGCCGCCCTGGGAGCGGTACGCCGAGCGCGGACGGGGCCCGAGCGGTGACGCGGGGGCGAGCGATCGTCCCGGTCCGAGCGATCGGCGCGACGCCGGTCCGAGCGATCGGCGCGACGCCGGTGCGAGCGATCGGCGCGACGCCGGTGCGAGCGATCGGCGCGACGCCCGTCCGAGCGATCGGCGCGACGCCGGTCCGAGCGAACGTCGCGACGCCGGTGCGAGCGATCGGCGCGACGCCGGTGCGAGCGATCGGCGCGACGCCGGTCCGAACGAACGGCGCGACGCCGGTCCGAACGATCGGCGCGATGGCTCGAACCCCCGCGATCCGCGCGGGCCCAGCGGCGGCGAGCGCGACGCGCACGGCTCCGGCCGCCGCGACGCGCGCTTCGGCGACCGCGGCCCCCCGCCGGGCTACGACGACGGCCCGCCGCCGGGCTTCGACGATGGCCCGCCGCCCGGCTACGACCACGGGCCCCCGCCGGGCTTCGACGACGGCCCACCCCCCGGCTTCGACGATGGCCCGCCGCCCTGGGACGACGAGCGCGGCGCGCGACGCGACGACCGAGGCCCATCACGCGACCACCGAGGTCCCCGCG
>JAUHYN010001104.1 GCA_030426505.1 bacterium
GTGAGCGGTGGTTCGGCGAGCGCCACGAAGTGTTCGGTCGGAGCCGCGCCGGCGGGCCCCGGCAAGACCGAGAGGTAACGCGCGCCGATCACCGTCTCGAGCCGCGCGCCATGCAGCACCGATCCGAGCAGGCGGTCCTTCGGACCACTCCCCTCGTTCGGATGGCGCGCGGCGATCATCGGCTCCCCCAGCTCCGGATCCGGCGGGACCATGCGCCCGCTGGATGTAGGCCTATGTGGTTTTCGGCTCAAGGGGACGGCTCGTTGCGCGATCTGCGCTCCGGCCGAGATATCCGACTGACCAGTCGTTCGCAATCAAAATCCGCAGAAACCCGGATACCCCCGAAGATGTTGGGGATCCGGCGCGGCGCCGTGATTCAGGCGTAGACCTCGGCGTCGTCGCGGCGCGGCAGGGGCGAATCCACCTCGCGATCGAAGTACCGCGCGAGGAACCGGGCGCGGTTCGGGTAGCGCGCCTCGAAGTCACGGAGCGCGTCGGGCCCGCTCTCACGCGCCTCGGCGTAGGTCGAGTACGCGTCCGCGAAGTCCTCCTGCCGGAGGCTCGCCGTCTCGCTCCCGAAGACCGGCGCGAGGATCCACCCGGGCAAGCCGTCGTTGCGCTCCTGAAAGCTCCCCTTCCCGTACGACGTGATCTCGTTCTTGTCGTCCGCGACCGCCTGGTCCCACCCGGGCGGCACCGCGCTCGTCTCCCCCGACGCCTTGTACGCGACGCCGTGCGCGACCTCGTGGTTGAAGCGATCCTCCGTCACCGCGTTCGCGCCGTTGAACGTGATCCCGCGCCGCCAGAAGTACGCGCTGTAGTCCGCCTCCCGATCGAACGGCTCGACCGTCACCGAGTCGAAGGTGTCGCGCGCGTACGTCGGCAGCTGCGCGTGGTAGTCGACGACCTTCGCCAGCGCCTCCGCACGATCCGCCTCCGAGTACGACGCGTCGAAGTCCACGGTCACGGTGCGCCCCGCGAGATCGTACGTGTACCCGCCGTCGGTCTCCCGCACCGCGACGTCGACGCGCTCGCCCTCCGACGTCACGAACTGCGTCGTCCCGCCCGTGCGGATCGACTCCGCCAATGCATCCTTCTGCTGCGCGACGACCTCCGCGCTCCGCTCCGACTCGTCCGCGCGCGGCCGCGACGCCTGCTCCTCGGGGAGCGTGTACGTACGATCGTTCGTCACCAGCGCGTCGCGACCGTTGCCGCCGTCCACGCCGTCCCAGGACGACGCCGTCGTGATCCGATCGTCTCCGTCTCCACCCCGGACGCGGTGCCGGCTGTACCTTGTCATCACGTTCAGATCGTCGTTGCCCGCGCCGCCGTCGATCGTCAGCGACGACCACGCCGTCACCGAGGGATCCACCGTGACGCGATCGTCGCCGTCACCGGTCTCGATGTTCACGAGCGCCGTGTCCCTCCCCTTCACCGACCACGATCGTCCGGACGTCTCGTTCGTGACCTTCAGGTCGCCCTCGCTCGTCTGCGAGACGCGGTAGCGGTCGTCGCCCTTCGTCCCGCGGAACACGACGTCGGTCCCGTTCCGCACGAAGCCCTCCTTGTCCTCGTCGAGCTTCGCGTCGAGCTGCGCGCGCGTCTGCTGCACCTTCGGATCGTTCGCGGCCGCGCGCCGCGCCGTCGCGCGTTGGGCCTCGGTCGGGCGCGGGGACTTCGCCTCCTCGACCTTCGACTTCGCTTCGACGGTCTCCTCCTTCTTGCGCTCGGCCTCCTCCTTCGAGGCCTTCACGCCGACGCCCGCCTGGAGCGCAGAGGTCTTGGGACGGGTCGAAGCAATCTTCGTCATACCCCCGCGATTTGCAGCCCGCGTGCCGTACGTCTCCGCGTCGAAGCGCGCCGCCGCTTCGGCCCGATTCGGGCCGCGGGGATCGAATTGGGCCGCCCGCGCGTGCTACGTGCGAGGGGTGTCGAGCCTCGGACCGTTCGTCGATACGAGCTCGGGAGGGAGCGCCGGCGAGGCGGAGGTCACGGTGCCCGCCGCCTGGCTCGACGCGCGCGCCACCGTCGAGATCGCGCTCCCGCTCCGCCTCCGCTGTCACGCCTGCCAAGGCGGCGGCTGCGACGCGTGCGGGCGAAGCGGCGTCTTCCGCCTCCCCGAGCGCGCCGAAGATCGACGCCTCGAGCTCCCGCTCCCGCCCGAAGCGTGCGTGCTGCGCCTCCGCGATCCGATCGAAGCGGGTGAGCCTCAGCTCGTGATCTTGAGCGTGTCCGTGGGCGAAGCGACCGAGAACGTGCGTCGGCTCTCCCCCGAGCCGACGCCCGCGCGCATGAGGCTGTGGTGGTGGGCGGCCGCCGCGATCGCCGTCGCGTCCGCGATCGCCGTCGCGGTGTCGTGAAGGCTAGCCTGCAGCAATAGCCTCCAGTCCGCAGCAAGATCTCCCGAGCGCACCACACGCGGGAGCGTCGCACCGAGAAGCTGTCGGCTGCCCGCTGTTCGCTGAAAGCTAGGCCTCAGCCTAGGCTTTGCCGAGCATTCCGTCGCGCAGCAGCTTGTTGGGCGCCTTCGGGCCGACGAAGATCGTGAACAACACCTTCGCGAAGTCCGCGCCCTCGATGACGCCCTTCTTCTTCCCGAGCACGAACACCGTCGTCCCGACGCCCGGCTCGTAGCTCAGCGACATCCGCTGGCCTTCCTTCATGTCCTGCATCATCGCGTTGAGCTTCTTCACGCGCGCGCCCATCGAGCCGCCGCCGTTCTTGTCGAAGCCCGCCTCGAAGGCGTCCTGCAGGTCGTCGAGATCCACGTCGCGCACGAAGTGGAAGAGGATCTTCTTCGCGCCGTCCTTCGTGACCTCGCCCGGGTCCTTCGTCTTCGCCTCGAGGTACAGCCCCGCGACGTAGACGTTCACGTTGAACACCGTCGCCTGACGAATGCCCATCCCGTTGAGGACGACCTTCGTCTTCCCGACCTTGTCGCTGTCCTTCATCGACACGCCCTCGCGCGTGCTCCCGAACGCAACGGCCGGCACCAACATCAATCCCAAGAAAACGGCGCGGTTCATCACTCCATCGCCTCCTTCTTCATCTTGCCCTCGAAGGTCATCCAGTCCGTGGCCTTCACCCACTTCCCGCCTTCGGCGCGCACGAGATAGAGCGCGTCCGGGCCGAGGTGATCGCCTTCGCCGAACGTCAGCGGCGCACTGAACGCCTTCCCCTCGATGTACGGGCCGGCCTCGTCGAAG
>JAUHYN010001105.1 GCA_030426505.1 bacterium
ACCGCAGGTCTTCGTCATGTCGAACGACGAGGTCCGCAAACGCGGCGAGTCCGACACGAACACCGCCAAGTCGCTGACCGTCCGCGCGAACGACGGGTCGAACTTCTACTTCGACCGCCTCGAGATCCACTACCAGATCGTCCCCGCCGAGGCCGGCAAGGTCATCAACACCTCCGGCCCCGCGAGCGGGTTCAAGGAGGAGCTCATCGCGACGTACGCCCGCCAGGTCCTGCGCGACGAGTTCGGCCGCTACGACTTCCTCGAGATCGCGAACCCCGCGACCTACGGCGCGGCCACGAGTGACGCGCGCAAGCAGCTCAACGAGGTCCTCTTCCCGCTCGGCCTGGAGATCACGCAGATCGTGACGCCGAAGCCGAAGTTCGAGGCGCGCGTCGAGAAGGCGATCGAGGATCGGCAGAACGCGGAGCAGGAGGTCGAGGTCCAAGAGGAGAAGCGCCGCAAGCTCGAGCTCGAGAAGGGCCTGAAGATCCAGAGCATCGAGCAGGAGAAGAACGCGGAGTACCAGAGCCTGATCGCCGAGCTCGAATCGAAGAAGAAGGCCGCCGGCAACCAGCTGATCGCGATCAAGCGCGACGCCGACAAGTACTTCATCGACCGCGAAGCGAACGGAGCCGCCTATCGCGACGAGAAGATCGTCCGCGCGAAGGCGAACGAGGTCGCCTACCGCAAGGCCGCCGAGGGCATGGTCGCGAAGATCACTGCGGTCGGCGCCGCCGGACCGGACGTCCTCAACCGCGTGATCGCCGAGAAGGTGTTCCCGCAGCTGAAGAAGGTGACGGCGACGCCGCTCGTGAAACCGACGACGCCGATCGATATCCGCCACATCAACCGCGGGGGTTCGAAGTGAAGAAGCTCGTCAACGTCGTCTGCATCTCGTTCCTGATCCTCTGGCTGCTCCCGAAGCTGCTCCTGGTGCGCATCGATCCGTGGGAGATCGGCGTGCGCCGCTCGCTGACGGGCGGCATCACGGAGGAGGACTTCCACTTCGGCTACCAGTTCAGCCTCCCGCTGCTCCACAGCTGGTACCGGATGCCGCGCACGCTCCAGTACCTCAACTACAACGACGAGCCGGGCGCGGAGGGGCGCTCGCTCGAGGTGCGGACCTCGGCGAACAACGTCATCTACGTCGATGTCACGATCCCGTGGCGCATCAAGGACGGCGAGGCGTGGCGCATCATCCAGGAGGGCTTCATCGGGACGTATCCGCAGAAGGTGTCGTCGACGACGACCGGCATCCTGCGCGAGACGCTCGCGGCGATGACCAACACCGACATCTACCAGACCGACAAACGTCAGCAGATGGCGGAGCGGATCCTGCCGAAGCTGAACAAGGCGCTCGAGCAGTACCACGTGGAGGCGCTGTCGGTGGTCATCCGCGCGATCCGGTTCCGGCCGGAGTACGAGCAGAAGCTCCAGGACAAGCAGTACTTCATCGTGCAGGGCAAACTGGACGAAGCGTTGCGAAAGGAGTCCGTCGCGGTCCAGTCGACGGACACGCTCGAGCAGACGATCGAGAAGGACATCAACCTCAAGCGCGAGGAGTGGAACCAGAAGATCGAAGAGCTCAAGACCCAGTACGAGCTCGAGATCGCGGCGATCGAAGCGGAGGCGATCCAGTACGACCGCAAGCGCCGCTCCGAGGGCGACGCGTACTACTCGGAGGCCGAAGCCGCCGGTAACCTCGCGGAGGCGAAGGCCGAGGCGCTCGGCGAGAAGCTGAAGGCGCGCGCGCTCGCTTCGCAGGCCGGCCGGACGTACTCGGCGATCACGGCGGCCGAGAACTTCGAGTTGGGCGACATCCAGCTCAACTCGAACAACCCGAGCTTCATGCAGGACTTCGGGAGCATGAAGGCCTGGCGCGAGTTCTTCATGGGGCGGTAGCCTCGCCCTCGAAGATGCTCCCGCGCCTCATCCTCTTCCTCATCGCCGGCCTCGCGATCTACGTCGGCATTCGCTGGTTCCGCGCGCGGAAGCTCCTCGGGTCCGGCGGCCTCAACGTCATCGAGCTCAACGAGCTGATGAAGCTCGCGAAGCGCGCGCCGCGGTTGGACGCGGCGCTGAAGATGCGCGTCCTGATCGTCGACACCGCGGCCCCCGAGGCGCGCGAGCGCGTGGCGCGCCGCGTGGACGACGCCCTGAGGCGCCTCGCCAAACAGGAAGAGCTCACGCAGAAGATCGCGAGCGCGCTCGAGGGGATCGATCGCAAGAAGCTCGACGCCCAGATCGACGACGCGCGCGTGGAAGCGGAGACGTCGTCGGATCTCGACCGCCGCGAGAAGGAGCGCGAGCGCCTGCGCGGGCTCGAGACGCAGGCCGAGCAGGCCGAGCGCCTCACGACGCGGCGCGCGGATCTCCAGTCCGGTGCGGAGCGGATCCTGGTGGAGCTGAGGAACCTGCACCTCGCGATGCTCGACGCGAGCTCGTCGGAGGCCGCGCTCGAGAGCGAGCCGGTGAAGCACGCGCTCTCGGAGCTCGAGGACACGTCGGAGCGCCTCCGCCAGGAGGCGACCGCGGACGAGGAAGTGAATCGAATGCTGAGGGCCGCCGGCGCGCAACGCCAGAGGCACTAAGCGCCTTCAGCTCACAGCTCCCAGCGTCCAGCAAGATCTCCCGAGCGCGCCGCGACGTCGAAGTCGAAGTGCTGCTGCGGACTGGAAGCTATTTGCTGCGGGCTCCTAGGCGCTCTTCTGCTCTTCCTCGTAGGTGAGGAGCGGCGGCTCGTTCTTCTCGATCACCTCTTTGGTGATCCGGCACTCCTTCACGCCGGGGAGGAACGGCACCTCGTACATGATGTCGAGCATCTGGTTCTCGAGGATCGACCGCATCCCGCGCGCGCCGGACTCGCGGCGGATCGACTCGCGGGCGACGGCGGCCAGGGCACTCTTCGTGAACTCGAGCTTCACGTCCTCGAGGGCGAACAGCTTCTTGTACTGCTTCACCAGCGCGTTCTTCGGCTTCTCGAGGATCGTGACGAGGTCCTCCTCGGACAGATCCTGGAGCGTCGCGATGATCGGGAGGCGCCCGACGAACTCGGGGATGAGCCCGAACTTCGTGAGGTCGTCCGCCTCGACGCGCTGGAGGACCTCGCCGAGGCGCCCCTCCTTCTTCGCTTCGATCGTCGCGCCGAAGCCGATGCCGCTCTTGCCGATGCGCCGGCCGATCACCTGGTCGAGGCCGACGA
>JAUHYN010001106.1 GCA_030426505.1 bacterium
CAGGACCTGCACGGGATGTTGCGACGCGTGATCACAGAAGACATCCAGCTCGACGTCGAGTGTCACGACGCGGTCGGCTGCGTCCACGCGGATCGCGTCCAGCTCGAACAGGTGCTGATCAACCTCGCCGTCAACGCGAGCGACGCGATGCCGAACGGCGGCTCGCTGACCATCCGCGCCGAGCCCGTCACTTACGCGGAGACGGCGGAGCGGCCCGTCGGGCTGCGCCCCGGCAAGTTCACGCGCGTCTCCGTGCGCGACACGGGAGAGGGGATCGAGCGCGCCAACCTCGAGCGCATCTTCGAGCCGTTCTTCACCACAAAAGGCCCGTCGGAGGGGACGGGCCTCGGTCTCGCGACGGTGCACGGTACGGTGACCGCGCTGGGCGGCTCGATCACGGTGGAGAGCGAGCGCGGCCGCGGGACGGCCTTCGAGATCCACCTCCCCGAGGCCCCGCCCGGTTCGTTCGAGGACAGCACGCCGACGCCGCACGCCCCGCAACGCGGCCGGGAGACGATCCTCGTGGTCGAAGACGAGGAGAACGTCCGCAACGCGCTCAAGCGCGCGCTCGCCGGCGCGGGGTACGAGGTCTTGGTCGCGGCCGACCCCGTCGAAGCGCTCGAGCTGATCGGCTCACGCGCGGGCCCGATTCACTTGGTCGTCAGCGACGTGATCATGCCGCACATGAGCGGGCCGCAGCTCGCGGAGCGCATCCGGGTCACGTTCCCGGACCTCGAGTTCCTCTTCATCTCCGGCTACGCGGGCGAGCGCCTCCCGCCCGAGCTCGCGCGGAACGAAGACACGCTCCTCAAGAAGCCGTTCACCGCCGCGACGCTCACCGCGCGCGTGCGGCAGCGGTTGGACAAGACCCCGAAGGGCGGCGTGCCGATCAGCCTTTGACGACGGCGAGCGGGACGAGCTTCACGACCTTCGGCGCGATGCCGGAGCCCTCCATCACGTCGACGACGTTCTGCACGTCCTTGTACGCCTCGGGGATCTCTTCGGCGACGGTGCTGCGCTTCTCGCTCCGCACGTAGACGCCCTTCTCGATCAGCTCCTCGAAGATCGGGCGCCCCTGCGCGGCGCGCTTCGCGGCGGCGCGCGAGAGCTGCCGACCCGCGCCGTGACAGGAAGAACCGAACGTCTCCTGCATCGCCTTCTCGGTGCCCTTCAACACGAAGCTGTAGCGCCCCATGTCACCGGGCACGAGCACCGGCTGCCCGACGTCGCGGTAGCGCGCGGGGACCTTCGCGTGACCGGGTCCGAAGGCTCGCGTCGCGCCCTTGCGGTGGACACACACGCGCTTCATGACGCCGTCGATCTCGTGCTCCTCCCACTTCGCGATGTTGTGGCAGACGTCGTAGACGAGGTCGAAGCCGAGGCGGACGTCGTCCTCGCCGAAGAACTTCCCCATCGTCTGGCGGACCTCGTGGGTCATCACCTGGCGGTTCGCGAACGCATAGTTGATCGCGCACGCCATCGCCGCGAAGTACTTCTGGGCTTCTTCGCTGTTCAACGGCGCCGCGGCGAGTTGGCGATCGGGGAGCGTGATGCCGAGCTTCTTCGACGCCTTCATCATCATGCGGAGCGCGTCGTCGCAGACCTGGTAGCCGAGGCCGCGCGACCCGGAGTGGATCATCACGGTGACCTTGTCCTTCTCGAGGCCGAAGGCCCGCGCGGCCTCCTCGTCGTAGACCTCCGCCACGTAGCCGAGCTCGCAGAAGTGGTTGCCGGACCCGAGCGAACCGAGCTGCGGTTTGCCGCGCTCCTTCGCGCGCTTGCTCACGCGACTCGGATCCGCGCCGGCGAAGGCCCCGCCCTCTTCGATCACTTCGGCGTCGGCGCGTCGGCCGTAGCCCGCGCCGATCGCCCAGTTCGCGCCGTCGTTCAGGACGCCCTCGAGGTCGCGGTCCGACAGCGATCGCTTCTTGTTGCCGCGACCGACGCCGGACGGGATCGCGTCGAACAGCGCGAGGGAGAGATCCTCGAGGCGATCGATCACGTCCGCCTTGTCGAGGTTCGAGCGCATGAGGCGCACGCCGCAGTTGATGTCGTAGCCGACGCCGCCCGGGGACAGCACGCCCTCGTCCGCGTCGAACGCCGCGACGCCGCCGATCGGGAAGCCGTAGCCCCAGTGGACGTCGGGCATCGCGATCGACGCCTTCAAGATGCCGGGCAGGTGCGCGACGTTCTCCACCTGCTTCGGCGCGTTGTCCTTCTTGATGTCCTGCACCATCGCCTCGGACGCGTAGATGCGACCGGGGACGCGCATGTTGCCGCGGGCGGGGATGCGCCAGCGGTACTCGTCTTCCTGTTCGAGGTAGACCATCGGGTTTCGTTCCTTCAGACGTCGATCACCACGCGCCCGTGCCAGCCGTCTTCGCGGCGCTCGACCAACAGGTGATGATACGTGACGCTCTTGAGCTCGGTGGCGAGCTTGTCCGCCGCCCCACGCTCACCGCGGACGGTCGCGACGACGCGCTCCTCCTCGACCGAGACTTCGCCCTGGCCGAACAGGAAGTCGTCGTAGACCGCCCGATACAGAATCTCGTTGAGCCACACGACCAGGCCGTCTTCGGCATCGGCGGCCTCCAGTTCGATCGCGTCCTCCACCGAACCTACGATCGTCGCGCCCTCCGTCAACACGTCGATCACCGCGCGTGCGCCCTCGACGAACAACGCGTCGAGCGACGGCGCCCAGAACTCGAGCGCCACGTCCGCGGTGTGGTCGAGTTGGCGGTGGCCGGAGGTCATCGGCGGCGCACGAACGCGAGCAAGCCGAGCCCGAGGAAGACGAGCAGACCGCCGCGCTCGGATTCGGCGGTCGCGCAGCCGCAGCCACCGGTCGCGGCCGGCGTGCGCATCCCGGCGTCCGAGGTGCCGGCGTCGACGATCTCGACCGGGCGCGGCCGCACCGTGATCGGGATGGACGCGGTCACCATCTGTTGCGGCGGCGCGTGCCCGAGGGCGTCCCAGACCTGCTGGAGCTTGTTGCCCTCCTCCGTCCCGTTGGCGCGCATCAACAGGTAGCGCACGGTCTCGCCGTCGGTGGATTGGTACATCGCGCGGACGGTGACGGTGCCGGTCGTCGCCATGGCGACTTCGGGCGCGACGAGCTCGTACGTGTGGTCGTCGTAGTGGCGGTACGGCCCGCTGCCGTAGTCGCGGCCGGCGGGGACCATGTCGGGACGCGACGAGT
>JAUHYN010000043.1 GCA_030426505.1 bacterium
CACGTCGGGTAGCTCGACGCGGCGCCGGGGCTGTTGGCGTTGTTCAGCGGGAGGATCGTGTTGTTGTTCGCGGCGGACGCGAGCTTCAGCACGGCGTCGGGCGCCGCGATCGTCGAGCTCGCCATCGCGCTGTACGTGAACGCGATCCACTGACCGTTCGGCGAGAACCGCGGGTAGTAGTTCGCGCCGGTGCCGCCGCTCGCGCCCGTCAGCGGCGTCGGCGTGCCGCCGGCCTCGCTCACGAGCATGATGTCGGCCGGGCCCTGGAAGCCGAACGAAGTGCCCCCCTGGCCGCCGGTGGTCTGCGTGCCGCGCGCGAATGCGATCATGCCGTCGGGGCCCCACGTGGGCATCAGCTCGGCGTACGCCGGATCGTTCGCGCCCTGGAGGTCGCGGAGCGTCCCGACGAACAGCGCGGCGATCGCGATGTCGCCCGCGCCCGTGTCGTACGCGTACTGGTACGGCGGGTTCGTGTTGATGTCCGGGTTCCACGAGACGTACGCGGGGGAGATCGCGTTGTTCGGCACGGACAGCGCGAGGTCCGTCGTGGTGTCGACCATGCGGAACGCGCTCGCCTCGATCACCGCGACGTAGCGCCCGTCCGGCGACACCGAGTGACAGCCGGTGCAGGCCTTGCCGGTGCGCGAGCCCCACCACGGCGACGGCGTGGCCGCGCCCTGCAGCGGGAGGCGCATGACGTCGCTCTGGAACGGCGTCGGGATCTGCCAGTAGTACAGGAAGCGGCCCGCGCTCGGCGGGACGAGCTCGGGGCCGCCGGTGATCGTGACCGGGATGGCCGGCGAGCCGGGGTCGTTCGAGCGCACGGTGAGCTCGCCGGTATCGCCCATCGCGTCGGTCGGCGTGTACGTGACGTCGACCGGCTGCACGTCGCCGGGCATCAACGTGAACGGGAGCGCGCGCCCCGGGTTCATCGTGAACTCGGTGTCGGGCATCGTCCAGTCGAGCGCGTTGACCGCGACGGGGTTCGAGCCGCACGCGATGATGTTGAACGACTGCGTCGAACTCACCATCGTGGGTCCGAAGTCGATCTGCTGCGGCATCACGCAGATGCCCGCCGCCGCGCTCACCGCGACGAGCGGCACCGGGTGGATCGTCGGCGTGCCGGTGAAGCTGTCGGCGAGCCCGATGTGGACGGCGCCCGAAGCGGTCCCGCTCGACGACGGGTTGTAGGTGACCGTCAGCGTCTTGCTGCGGCCCTGCAACATGATGCCGAACGATGGCGACGTCTCGATGAAGTCCGGTGAGGTGCCGGGCGCGAGATCGACGCTGCGGAGGAAGCACGGATCCTGGCCGACGTTCGTCACCACGACGCCGAGCGTCTTCGCGGTGTTCGGCGGCACCGCGCCGAAGTTCAGCGCGGTCGGCGCGATGTCGACGAAGCACCCGTCGGAGGTGTCGGGGTTGCCGACGAGCTCGACCGGCGTGACCACGCCGCCCTCTTCGACCTCGAGCGTCCCCATGTCCGGCATGCCCGCGGCGGTCGGCGTGTACACGACCTCGACCGGCGCGCTGCCGCCGGAGGGGAGGGTGATCGGGAGCGTCACGTTCCGGACGGTGAATACCGCGCCGCCGACCGTGATCTCCGCGCGAGTGATGGAGCAGTCACGCGCGCCGAAGTTCGCGAGCTGGACCTGCTTCGCGAGTGTCCCGCCGACCATCACGTTCGTGAAGGTGAGGCGGTCGGGGAGCACTTGGAGATCGCACGGCTGCGCGCCGCGCGCGTTCAGCGGGAAGTAGTTGTCGGTGTTGTTGAGCGCGTCCGAGACGACGTGCAGCCAACCGTTCGCCGGCCCGAGCTGACTCACGGTGACCTCGATGTCGACGTCGATCGTTTCACCGGGCGCGAGCGTGACCGGCGTAGTCACGGCGGTGGGGAGGCGGTAGCCCGCGTCGCTCACGTACATGCCGGAGTCCGCGATCGCGACGCCGCTGATCGTGACGTCCTCGCCGCCGCAGCTCTCGAGGGTGATCGTCTCGACGCGCGCCTGTCCGACCGCGAGCGGGCCGAAGTCGAGCGGAACGGGGCGCGCGCATACGGCGGGCGCGACGCCTTGTCCGCAGACCGGGATGCGAATCGTGGAGGGGACGTCGGTCGTGACGACGAACGCGCCGCTGTCGGGGCCGCCGTCGACCGGTGCGTAGGTCGCGACGAGATCGAGCGTGCCGCCCGGATCGAGCGTGACGTTCGCGGCGTCTTCGATCGTGAGTTCGGGGGATGTGCCGGCTTCGACTTCGACCGAGACGATCGTGACCGGCGCCGTGCCCGCCGCAGTGATCGTAACGGTGACGTCCTTCGTCTGTCCGGGGACGACGCCACCGAAGCTGATCGAACCTTCCTGATCCGTGCAGGACGGCGCGCCGTGCGAGACGACCGCGTCCGCTTCGACACCTTCGCCGCGGACGGAGACGACGTGCGGCGCGTCCTGATCGTCGGCGACGATCGTGATGGTACCGAGGTCTTCACCTACGTCGGTAGGCTGGTACACGAGGAGGAACTCGATCGTTTGCGAAGGCGGGATCTGTTCGGGCGGCGTGCTCGCGAAGGCGATCTCCGTCGAGTCGCTCTCGAGGGTCATGCTCTCGATGCGGATGACGGACTGGCCGTCGTTCTTGAGCTTCAGCCCTCGGATGCGCTCCGTCCCGACGGGGACTCGGAGGAAGTCGATCGCCATCGGTTCGAGGATCAGCTCCGAGCTGGCGTCGACGAGACCGCCTTCGTCGCAGCTGCAACCGTGAACCACCAGGATCGAGAGGAGGGCGTACGTGCCTCGTGCCAAACGCGTGCGCATGGTCACTCCCTAACGGTCCTCGGGGCACGGCGACATCGGTCGTCGGTCAGGTCGTTTCAGCCGAGTGGGTCAAATGGGAGAATACGTCCGCGTCTCGAAACCGCACTTCGCCGGAATTCGTGTTCTCCCGGTATTCCGCTCCGCGATGTGAAACTCCGCACATTCATTGGCGTTTCAAGGATGGGAGGAGTCTTGGCCCCGATTCCCGATTCGAGATGTGCGCCCAATTCGTGTTCTGTTTTGAGTATCGGTTTGACCATCGCGAAATATCTCAGTAATCCTGAACACCTTGGTGGCCAAAGCACACGACGAGCTGACCCGTCCCGCACCCGAGTCGTTCGACGATTACCGAGCATACCTGCGAGCGATGATCTCGTTTCTGAAACAGACACGCCCGCAGTTCTCCTATCGGTACTTCTCGAAGCAGGCCGGCTTCTCTTCCCCGAACTTCTTGAAGCTCGTGGCGGAGGGAAAGCGGAACATTTCCCACAAGTCGATCCCGAAGTTCGCGCGCGGCTTGGGTCTCGACCCGCGCGAAGCCGACACATTCGAGACGCTCGTGTTGCTCGGGCAAGCCCAGACCGACGCAGATCGAAATCGGCACTACCAACAGCTGCGCCGACGCGCGAACCACACGTCGTCGACGACGCGCCTCGAGGAGGCCCAGTACCGGGTCTACTCTTTGTGGTACGCCCTACCGATCCGTGAACTGCTCCTGCATCCGGACTTTCAGGAAGATCCCGCGTGGATCGGCCGTCAGCTCCGCCCGCAGGTTCGCGCCGCTGAGGTTCGGCAAGCGCTCGAGCTGTTGCAGGAGGTCGGCCTGGTCGTCCGCGACGACAACGGTCAGCTCACGCCGGCGAACAACAAGATCTCGACGGGCCCCAGCGTGAAGTCGCTCGCCGTGCGGAACTTCCACCGCGCGATGCTCGACCTCGCCGCCGGATCGCTCGATCGCGTGGGCGCCGACGAACGCGAGATCACCGCGCTCACCGTGAGCCTCACGGCTTCGCAATACGGCCAGGTGAAGAAGCGCATCGACGCCTTCCGCCAGGACCTCTTCGACTTCATCGACGAAGAGAGCCGCCCCGCGCCGGACTCCGTGGAGGCTCGCAAGATCTTCCACGTGGGCTTCCAGCTCTTCCCCCTGACCGGCGAGGACGAGTAGCGTCCCCGGGTGCTCCGCATCGAAGACGCGGGCGACGGTGTCCAGACCTGGACCCTCGACCGCCCGCCCGCCAACGCCATCGAAGGCGCGCTCCTACGCGCACTGCATGACGCCGCCCGCCACGCCGCTTCGGACGACTCCGTCCGCTGCGTCGTCCTGCGCGGCAACGCGCGCTTCTTCTCCGCCGGCCTCGATCTGAAGGCCCTCGCTTCCGGCGGCGTCGCCGACGTCGTCGACTTCGGGTGGGGCGACGGCGTCGCCGCGCTGTGGACGCTCGAGAAGCCGACGATCGCCGCCGTCGACGGACACGCGATCGCCGGCGGCGCGATCCTCGCGCTCGCTTGCGACGTGCGCATCGCGTCGTCCACGAAGAAGAAGATCGGACTCAACGAGACCGCGATCGGTCTGCCGTTCCCGCGCGGCGCGTTCGAGATCGCGCGCCACGCGCTCGCGCCCGCCGCGTTCGGGCCGACCATCCTCGGCGCCGACCTCTTCGGCCCCGAAGACGCGCAGCGCCTCGGCTACGTCCACGAGGTCGTCGCGCCCGAAGCGTTCGAGGCGCACGTCACGGCGACCGCGAAGCGCTACGCCGAGCTCCCGTCGATCGCGTACGCCGAGAACAAGCGCTTGTTCCTCGAGCCCGCGATGCAGCGGTGCCGCGCAGAGACCGAGGAAGATCGGCAGCGGCGCCAGGGGGTCTGGTCCTCGCCCGAGTTGATGACCCAACTCGCGGAGCGCCTCATGGCGCCCAAGAAGTGACGGAACGCGAAGGGCCGCCTCCCGATCACGTCACGCGTCGCGTGTTCGTCGCGTCCGTCGGTCTGTGCGCGCTCTTCGCCTTCCTGTCGCTCGCGACGCAGGTCGAAGGCCTCGTGGGCGCGAACGGGATCCTCCCCGCCGGGCCGTGGCTCGAGGTCGTCTCGCAGAACCTCGGCGTCGAGCGCCTGTGGCGGCTCCCCACGATCTTCTACGTGGACGCGAGCGACACCACGCTGGTCGCGGCGTGTTGGCTCGGCGTGGTCGCCTCCGTCGTGGTGATGAGCGGCCGCTTCGAGTGCGCCGCGTTGATCGCGTGCTACGTGCTGTACCTCTCGATCAGCGTCGCCGGCCGCAACTTCCTCGCGTACCAGTGGGACATCCTCCTGCTCGAGGTATTGGTCGTCGCTGCGCTCGTCGCGCCGTCGAGTCGCTCCGCGCCGCCGATCGCGAAGTGGCTCGTGCGCCTCGTGTTGTTCAAGCTGATGTTCTCGTCCGGGTGGGCGAAGCTCGCGAGCGGCGACGAGGCGTGGCGTGAGCTCGGCGCGCTGTTCGTCCACTACGAGACGCAGCCGCTCCCGACGCCGCTCGCGTGGTACGCGCACCACCTCCCGCTGTGGTTCCACCGCGCTTCGGTGGTCGGCGTGTTCGTCATCCAGCTCGTCGCGCCGTTCGGGGTGTTCGGGCCGAGGCGCGTCCGCTACGTCGCGGTCGCGCTGCTCGCGGCCCTGCAGATCCTGATCGCGCTCACCGGAAACTACTGCTTCTTCAACCTCCTCGCGCTCGCGCTGTGCGTCGGCGTGCTCGACGACGGCGTGGTCGCGCGCGCGATCCCTTCCACGCTCCGCGCGCGCCTCGAGGCACCTTCGCCCGCCGTCGTCGATCGGCGCTACCGCGCGCGCGTGATCGCGACGTGGGTCGTGATCGCGTTGAACGTGATCCCGCTGTCCGATCTCTTCTTCGGGTACGGCGCGCTCCCCGAGGCCTTCGATCCGATCGTCTCGAAGGTGCGCGCGTTCCGGCTCGTGAACGGGTACGGCCTATTCGCGGTCATGACCACGGACCGCCCGGAGATCGTGATCGAGGGGAGCCTCGACGGCGAACACTGGGAGCCCTACGAGCTCCCGGCAAAGCCCGGTCGCGAAGATCGCGTCCCGCCGTTCGTCGCGCCGCATCAGCCGCGGCTCGACTGGCAGCTGTGGTTCGCGGCGCTCACGTTCCCGCGGCGCGAGGTGTGGCTGTCGAACCTCCTCGACCGGCTCCTCGAGGGATCGCCGCAGGTGATGGGGTTGTTCGACGATCCACCGTTCGACGGCGCGCCCCCGCGCTTCGTACGCGCGCGGCGCTTCGACTACCGCTTCACGTCGCCCGAGGCGCGCGAGCGCACCGGAGACTGGTGGCGCCGCATCGAGACCGGCATCTACTTTCCGAGTCGCCCCTGACGCTGCTAAACGGGACGGCGATGATCGGACTCGTACTCCTCACGCTCGTCGCCGCGCCCGCGATCCAGTCGCCGCCCCAGGCGGTAGCGAGGCTGCGCGCCGCGAAGGGCGCGGACGCGCTGAACGCCGCGGTGAAGGACGTGACCGCGGCTTGCCGCGGAAAGCTGCGGCACAGCCTCCGCGATCACCCCGCGCTCCACGCGGAGGCGAAGCGCATCGCGACCACGCGCCCGACCGACGAGCGCAAGGCGGCGCTGGATCTGTTCCGGTGCTTCACGCCGCCGAAGATGATCGCGCTGATCGAGCCGAACCTCTCGGGCGATGACGACGCGATGATCGCGTACGCCGCCGAGGTCGCCGCGCGCCTCGAAGCGCCGGAGACCGTGCCGCCGCTCCTCGCGCTGCTCGCGGAGAAGAAGGGCGCGTGTCTCGCCGGCGGGCTGTCGAAGTCGAAAAACGAAGTCTGCGTGTGGACGACCTACGCCATCGGTCCGGGGCTCTCACGTGCGGACGACGCGACGAAGAAGGAGGCCGGCGCGGCGGTCGCGCCGATGCTCGATGCCCCGCAGGCGAAGGTCCGAGAGGTCGCGGTGGAGACGCTCGCGGCCACACACGACAAGACGCACGCGAAGGCGGTGCGCGCGTTGATCGCGAAAGAGAAGAAGGGCGCGTTCGAAGACAAGAACGACGCGGCGCTCCTGGGACGCTTCGCGCAGCGCGCGAAGGCCCTCGCGTCGGGCCGCTGAAGTAGCGCACGGCTCGCGTCTGTGGCATTCGATTCGCCGATGCAGCGGCGAAAGTTCCTCACCTCCACTGCGGTCCTCGCGGCCGCGGCTAGCTCCCCCGCCTGTGGCTTCATCCTCTATCCCGAGCGCCGCGGGCGCGTGTCGGGCCGAATCGACGTCGGCGTCCTGATCGTCGATCTGCTGTGGCTCATCCCGGGTCTGATCCCCGGCGCGATCTGCTTGGCGGTCGACTTCACCACCGGCTGCATCTACGCGACGGGCGGCTCCGCGGAGCGCGACACGTCGGACGGTGAGGTGCTCGTCGCCGAAGTCGACGTCGACGACGAGATCGTGGCGCGCGCCGACGTCGCCAACCGCGAAGGCAAGCTCGACTGGAACCAGTCCGTCGCGCGCGAAGCGCTCGAATCGAATGGCCGCCTCGTCATCCGCCGCGCGGACGGCGCGACCGCCACCGCGATGGTCTCCACGCTCGTCGCGCCGCCGGCCTGAGGCTCACCGCCTCAGCGCGGCCACCACGCCGAACGAATCAGCGCCGTGCGGTCCACGCCCACGAGCGCTTCGTGCCACGCGTCGTGCGGCACGCCCCACGCCTCGGCCATCGCCTGCCCCGCGGTCGTCGCCCACCCGGACGCCTCCGCGGTGTCGACGAAGCGCCGCGGGACGAGCACGCCCGCGCCGACGCCTTCGTAGATCCGATCGTCGAACGCCACGACCACGACGGCGCGATCCACCGCGACGCCGCGCGGCGCGAGGTAGTCGTCGGCGCGCGTCCACTCGGCGACGGGGGCGATCGACTCGAAGAACAAGCCGTTCTCGATCGACACCACACAGTCCCCGGGCTCGCGGACGATCGACGCCGCGCGGTTCCTCGCGCCGCGGCGCGCCTCGTCGCCGACGGGTTGCTCGGCGACGCCCGACGGCGCGCCGTAGGCCGCGACCTCGGCCTCGACGCCGAAGAGATCCTGCGCGAGCTGGCGCGCCGCATCGATCTTCAGCGTCTTGAGCGAAGTGACGAAGAAGCGTCGCGGCGTCGCTTCGACTTCGACGCCGAGGCGCTCGTTGCGATCGAGGATCGCGCTGCCGTACCCGAACGTGTCGCGCCACGCCGGTCCCAACGTCACCGTCTCGGGCCAGGGCACGTCGGCCCTCACAGTCGCGCCGTGAGGCACTGCGCGAAGTCGAAGTCGGGTTCCTGCATCATGAGTCGAAAGTAACCCGCGGAGCTGGCCGAAGTCTTCGCGAGCTCGGCGAAGAACCAGTCGTCGGTCACCATCGCCTCCGCGTCCACGGGCACCTGATCCAACAGCCTCCGCACGACCTCGGCGGTCGACGCGCCCGCGGGCTCGAGGAGGCGATCGAGGCAGTACCCCGCCATCACGCCGACCGCGTACACGTCGTCGCCGGACGCGCGCTCGAACGCCGCGTTGCGCCCGCGCGTGCGGCGGTGCGCTTCGATGATGCGCGCGAGGAACTGGTCCTCGCCGCGGGACGACATGCGCGCGATGACCTGGTGCGCGAGGTACTCGGCGAGCCCCTCGCGGAGCCACAACGAAGAGACGCGCCGCCCGCCGGGGTGCCACAGGTGAACGATCTCGTGGACGAGCGCGAAGCTCGTCGGGCTCGTCTCGAGCGGCGGGCCGTCCGCGAGGACGACCACGCCGGAACCCACGGCGAGGCCGAGCGGCGTCGTGACGGGTGCGGGGTGGATCGAGATCAACGTGTTGGGTTGATCGAGCGGACCGAGAAGCGACGCCGTGTGGTGCATCGCCGTGCGCACGAAACGCGCCGTCTCCTCGAGCGACTGGTCCGTCGAGGACGCGACGCACACCACGCCGTGATCCGCGCGCAGGCAGTGGTGATACGGCTGCCCGATCTCGTACGTGGCGCGCACCAACTCGGTGAGGTGACGGCCGTGGAAGGTGTTCTCCGTGTAGACGACCGAGCCGAGCGCGCGCTCATCGTCGTCGAGGACGAAGCGCAGGAGCGCCGGCGGATCGTGCTCCGCCTGCGGCGCGGGCTGCGGGAGGAACGCGTAGCCCTTCAGGTGCCAGCCGCGCGCGTGTTCGAAGCTCCCCTCGCGGAGGCGCTCGAAGCTCGACGCGTCCTCTTCGAGGCGGACGCGGTAGCGGATCGTGCGCGGGCGATCGCTGCGATCGAAGCGACCGGGCCAGGGGCGCTCGCGGTCACCGTCGAGGAGTCGCACGGCGCGCGCGGTGAAGCCGCGACCGAGGATGCCCTCGGCGAACGTCAGTCGGACCTCTTCGGCCCCGGCCCCCGCGCGCGGGGGGATGGAGAGGGCGACGTCGATCGCGCTCCCGTTCGGGACCACGGTCGCGCACCACGCGCTCGCGCACTGTTCGACGGGGAGCGCGGTCTGGACCGCGGGCCGCGCGCAGGCTCCGAGGACGCAGAGCGCGCCGAGCATTTTCAGGCGACGGGCCATGCGGGCCTCTCAGCTTGGGGGAAGAGGGGGCCCGCCGTCGAGGTGTCGCCCGGATCACGCCTCAGCGGCGGCCGAACGCTTGCGTCCAGTAGTGCCGGTAGCGCGAGCCGGGGACCTCGGCGTGGCCGACGCCGACCTCGTTCGCGTTGCGCGTCATCATGTTGCGGCAGTGGCCCGGCGAGTTGAGCCACTGGTTGAACGTCGCCTGCGCCGAGGCGTTCCCCGCCGCGATGTTCTCGGCCGCGCCGGAGCCCGGGTAACCGGCGTCGCGGATGCGGTCCCAGGGGCTGCGCCCGTCGAGTGAGGTGTGGTCGAAGTAGTTCTGCTCGCCCATGTCCTGTGAGTGCAGGCGCGCGGCTTCGCGGAGGTCCTCGTGCATCGCGAGCGCGGGGACGGCGGGGTAGCTCTGGCCGCCGCACGTCGCGCCGGACGCCCGGAGCTCGTTCATCAGCACGAGCAGGGCGTCCTCCGTCGCTTGGAGCTCCGGGTCCCAGGTACACACGCCGCAGTCGCCTTCGCACGACGCGCACGTCTCGTCGCCGTTGCAGGTCCCGTCGCCGCACGCCGGGCACGCGCCGCAGTCGGCGGCGCAGGAGTCACACGCTTCGTTCGGGTCGCAGGTGCCATCGCCGCAGCTCGGTCCGCACGCGCCGCAGTCGGCGGCGCAGGAGTCGCAGGTCTCGTTCGGATCGCAGGTGCCGTCGCCGCAAGTTGCGTTGCACGCGCCGCAGTCGGCGGCGCAGGAGTCGCAGGTCTCGTTCGCGTCGCAGGTGTCGTCGCCGCAAGTTGCGTTGCAAGCGCCGCAGTCCTCTTCGCACGTCGCGCACGACTCGGCGCCCGCGCAGATCATGTCGCCGCACGGCCCGCACGATCCGCAGTCGCCCTCACAGGCGCGGCACGACTCGTTCGGATCGCACATCCCGTTGCCGCACGTGGCGAGGCACGAGCCGCAGTCCTCTTCGCACGACGCGCAGTCCTCGCCCGCGCTACAGATCGCGTCGCCGCACGCGGGCGCGCGGCGGAGGAGATCGCCCTCGATGCGCGCGCCGTCGCAGCCGGCGACGGCGACCAGGGCGAAGAGGAGGGCGAGGCGACGCATACGGCGCTTGACGGTGTAACAGAGCGTCCACACGACGGACCTCGGATGATGATCGCCCCGAGCGTCGCGGGGTGACTGGACCGCCGGTCAGCGGTAAGACCGGGACATGTCTCGGTCCCTCGGCTCGGCTGGCCTCCTCCTCCTCCTCGCGGCCTGCGCCACGCCTCACGACGACCCCTTCGACGTCCCCACCCGCCCGGTCGTCTACAAGACCCCCGACTGCCCGACACAGCGGCGCCCGCGGCCGACCCGATCGCTCGACGATCCGGGGCCGCTCCCTACGCGCGCCGGCGCGCCCGCCGCGGGGCGGATCGCCGTCACCCACGCGGGTGTCGGGACGCCCCCCGAGCTGAGCGACGGCGCGGAGCGCGCGGCGAAGACGGCGCTCGACGCGATGCTCGAAGGCCAACCCGCGTTGGAGGCCGCGGTCGCCGGCACGATCGTCCTCGAGGACGACCCCCGCTACAACGCGGGCACCGGCGCGAACATCCGGCTCGACAACGCGACGATCCAGATGGACGCGTCGCTCATGAACGACGACGGCGCGTTCGCCGCGGTCGCCGTCATCGAGCGCGTGAAGAACCCGATCCGCGCCGCGCGCCTCGTGCTCGACTCGCCCCACGTGTTGATGGCCGGCGCGGGCGCGACGCGGTTCGCGCACCTGTCGGGGCTCGAAGACGTCGTCCCCGTCTCCGCCGAGGCGAAGGCGAAGTACGACGCGCGCCTCGAGCGCTTGAAGGCGGTGTACGAAGCGGACGGCTCGCTCGAGTTCGACTGGAAGAAGTATTGGAACTTCCCGAACGCGCTGCCGGCCGACATGGAGGCGTGGCGCCACGGCGGCGACACGGTCGGCACCGTCGCGCGCGACGCGGAGGGGCGCTTCGCGGCGACGCTGTCGACGGGCGGGACGAGCGTCACGCTGTACGGGCGCGTCGGCGACGTCCCGGTCTACGGCGCCGGCCTGTACGCGGGCCCGGCCGGCGCGGTGGCCTGCACTGGGAAGGGCGAGGAGATCATCCGCCAGGCGTTGGCGCGGACGGTGTACGAGCAGATCGCGTCCGGGATCTCGGCGCGCGAAGCGGTCCACGCCGCAGCGGCCGAGTTCCCCGAGGACGCCGCGGTCGGGCTCATCGCGGTCGACCGCGCGGGGTGGGGCGTCGCGGCGAACCGCGAGATGGCGTACGGCAAGGCGATCGAGTCCAGCGCCCCGTAGCGGCGTTCACTCCGGCGGCGGCGACAACACGAGATCGTCGGTCTGCGGGCGCGGCTCCGCGCTCCCTTCGAGGAGCTCGAGCGCCTGAACCATGAGCGCCGTGTTCGGCGTGTGGATCGTCGCGTCGAGGCTGGTCGGGCGGTACTCGATGCGGAACATTCCGGCGCCCGGCGCCATCAACTCGAAGAACGCGATCTCACCGCGGCTGGTCGGAGTCGCGGCGCCGTGGACCCGGCCCTCGGTCACGCCGATCTCGCCGCGTCGCCCGTCGTCGTACTGGAGCACGACGTGGGCGGTCTTCAGCCCGACTTCCAGACTCTGCACGACGTCGAGCGCGCTCATCTCGCGCAGCGAACCGCTGACGCCTTCGAAGCGGAGCGCAGCCGAACGATTCGGCACTGCGCGCGCGTGTCGCTTCAAGGCGCGTCGGATCTTCGAACTCACCACGGACGCGGAGAACGGCTTCTCGATCAGATCCGCCGCGCCGATCGCGAGGGCCTTCGTGCGTTGCTCGTCCGTCGGGTTCGACGCGGTGAGGAACACGATCGCGTCCGGCGCGCGGCGCAACAGCTCGAGGCAGAGGTTCAGCCCGTCCATGTCGGGCATCGCGACGTCGAGTAGCGCGACGATCGGCGGGCGCGCCCCGATCAACGCGTGGGCGTCGCGCCCGGTGGTGGCGGCGACGAACTCTTGGTCCTCCGCGCGGAGCTGCTCGATCAGCGGCGTGATGAGCGCGAGGTCGGCGTCCGCGATCAGCACCGGCGGCCCGATCGGGAGCGGGGAGGAGGTCGGCTCCGCGACCGCGCTCGCCTCCGGGTACCACGCGTCGATCGCGGCGCGGATCGCCGAGCGCGCCGCGACGTGCGCGACGATCTGCGTGACGCCGAGGACGACCTTCGCCTCCTGCAGCCGCGCGTGATCGAACGGGTCCGACACCACGAGGTCGACCGAGCGCCCCTCGTCGCCGACGCCGATCGGGATCATCAGCAGGTCCTCCGCGCCCGCGCGCGGGAAACGATCGAGGAGCTCCTTCTCGGGCGGCGCGCCGAGGAGCTCCGCCTCCGACAACCACTTCGACTGCGACTGTCGCGCGAGGCCGAGCGCGAGGTCGTCTTCGCTGATCGCGCCCGCGCTCAACAACAGCTCGCCGACGCGGCCGCCGCCCGCGCGCTGCTCGGCGAGGGCGAGCTCGACGTCGGCGTCGGTCGTCACGCCGAGGTTGATCAGCGTCTGCCCGATCGCGTTCTCGGTGTTGGGCGCGGTGGCGTACCGCGTGGGGACGAACGCATGCACGGGAGTGGGGAGGCCCGGTTGGTAGCCGCCGATGCGTCCGAACTGCCGACGCATGTAGACCGCGAGCTCGCGGGTCTGCGCGCGGCGCGAGAAGGCTTCGATGACGCGGAAGAGCTTGCGCGACAGCGACCGCATCGACCGCACGCGGTCCTCGCGATCACGGGCGAGGCACCGCAGCACCACGACGTCGAGCTCGCGCGGGACGAGCGGGTTGATCGTCGACGGCGGTGGGATCTCCGCGTGGAGGATGCGGCGCATCGCTTCGTCGGAGTCGGTCGAGTGGAAGAGGCGGCGCCCGGTGAGCATCTCCCAGAGCACCACGCCGACGCTGAAGATGTCGGCGCGCTGGTCGACCTCGATCTCGTGGACCTGCTCGGGTGACATGTAGCCGAACTTGCCGCGGAGGTTCTGCTTGAGCGCGCCCTCGATGCGCGCGCGCGCGATGCCGAAGTCGGTGAGTTTGACTTCGCCCTCGTACGAGATGAGGACGTTGTGCGGCGAGACGTCGCGGTGGACGATGCCGAGGTTCTCGCCCTCGTCGTCGCACATGGCGTGCGCGTACGTGAGCCCGGCGACGAGTTGGGTCGCGATGAACAGCGTGATGTCGACCGGGAGCACCTCGCGTCGCGCGGCCGCGTGCGAGAGCACCGCCGACAGGTCGCGACCGCGCACGTACTCCATCGCGATGAAGACGACGCCGTCGATCTCACCGAGGTCGTGGACCTGGACGACGTTGAGGTGGACGAGCTTCGCCGCGAGCTTGGCTTCGTGGATCAGGAGGCGCCGGAGCACCTTCTTCTCCGCGTAGCGCGGGCGGATCTTCTTCAGCGCGACGAGCTTCTCGAACCCCGCGTGGCCGTGGCGCTTCGCGAGGAAGATGTCGGCCATTCCGCCGCGCGCGATACGTTCGATCACCACGTAGGGGCCGAACTGTTGGCCGCGGAGGTCCGCCATCGTCGCCTCGAATGATACCGCTTCAGCGGAGGCGGGGCATCTCGAAGAACGGCCCGCTCAGGCGCTCCTCGAGCATCGTCCGCCCGCGACCGCGCACGCGCTGCGGCAGCGCGCGCAGGGCGAGGAGCGCGGCCTCCCCGAGCTCGGCCGCGTACGCGCCGCGACGCCCGAAGTGTTTGGTGAAGTAATAGTAGCGGCTCTGGAAGTAGTGCTCGGCGATGCAGCCTCGGTACATGTCGAGGCGCTCCGCGGCGGCCGATGCGCCGCCCACGTGATCGATCACCGCGGTCCCCACGGCCCACACTTCGGCGCCGTACTCGCGGACGCGCACGAGGAGGTCGGTCTCCTCCCAGTAGAGGAAGAACCGGGGATCGAATCCGCCGAGCGCGAGGAACACCTGGCTGGAGAACATGAGCGCGGCGCCCGGGATCCACTCGACGCGTCGCGGCGCCGACCCGGGCTCGATCGGGGACGGGTGATCCGAGGGGCGCGGTCGCCCCAGCGCATCGCGCAGGAGGCTGGTCGGGGTCGGGACGGGGCCGGCCGCGTGGAGTCCGCCGCCCTCGGTGAGTTTTCCGGCGGGGCCGCACACGCCGGCGTTCGGGTGCGACTCCATGAACTCGACGAGTGTGCGCAGCGCTTCGGGGCCGCAGTGCGCGTCGGGGTTCAGGAAGAGCGTGTACTTCGTGGTGACCTCTTCGAAGCCGCGGTTGTTGCCGCGGCCGAAGCCGAGGTTTCCGCCGGAGCGGATCAACTTCACGAAGGGGTACGTCGCCTCGATGTGTTCGGGCGTGCCGTCCTTGCTCTGGTTGTCGACGACGACGCACTCGGCGAGGCCGGCTTCGTGGCAGGCGCGCGCGGAGACGAGCGCGTCGTCGATCGCGCTCATCGAGTTGTACGTGACGATGACGAAGGTCGTCTTGGGGAGCGGGGCTTCAGGCGTTGCCATCTTTGTACTCGTAGAGCTTCGCGCGTTTGCCGCGCGCGCGGTTCATCCAGAACGTGAGTTGCCCGAGCGCCTGCGGAACCTTCCCGAGCACGGTGTAGCGCGCGTAGACCTCGGCGTCCGACAGCGACTTGCCCTCGGCGAGCTGGTTCTTCAGCACCTTCGTGTAGAGCAGCGGGTAGCCGACCCCGACGAGCGCGCTCGACAAGCCGAGGGTCGGTGCGAGGAGCCCGACGCTCGCAGCGGGGACGGCGAGCCCCCAGAACCAGTTGCTGCGCGCCTCTTTGGTCTGGTGCGCCTCGGGCCCTTCGCCGTGCAGGTACGCGCCCTCCGCGCAGGCGTGGCCGCTGCGGATGCTGCGTTTCCACCACTGCGAGAAGTGGAAGAGCTCGGCGTCGTGGTGCGCCATCGGTGCGTCCAGGCGCACGACCTTCCAGCCCGCGTGGCGAAGGCGGAGGTGGAGCTCGGCTTCCTCGCCAGCGATGAGATCCGTGCGCATGCCGTTCGCGTCGGCGTAGGCCTTCGCGCGGATCATCGCGTTGCCGCCGCACGCATCGATCGGTCCGACCGGACCGTTCCACTCGAGATCGCAGAGGCGGTTGTAGACGGACGCCTCGGGGTGGACCTCGCGCAACACGCCGGTCACGACGCCGAGGTGATCGTCCGCGCGGAACGCGGCGGCAGCGGTCTCGAGCCAGTCGGGGTGCAGGACGCAGTCGCCGTCGAGGAACATCACGAAGCGTACGTCGGGCCACCGATCCATGAGCGTTCGAAAGCCCGTGTTGCGCCCGCGCGCGGCGGTGAAGGGCGCGCTCTCGTCGAGCTCGATCACCGCGATGTCTCGGGATGCGACGTGCGCGACACTGCGGTCCGTCGAGCCCGAGTCGACGTAGACACATCGCGCGGGTTGCGGTCCCAGGCGCTCCAGAGCGCGTACGAGGCGCTGTCCCTCGTTCCTGCCGATCAGGACGAGACCGACGTCCGCGGGCAGCTCGATCGTAACGGAGTCTTCCGACACGGGTGCGGGACCTTAACAGGCTACAGCGTATCTTGCGCGGTTCGTTTGTGAAGATCGAAGTGCGCCCGATGAAGGCGACGACGTCGAACGAGTGCGCTACGATGCGACGCACTTTGGGGCGTGTCGCGCAGCGTGTCCTCCCCGCGCTCTGTCTGTTCCTCGGCGCGTGTTCCTTCGTCGTCGATGGCGACCGCTTCCGGCTCGACGGCTCGACGAGCGTGCGCGACGGCGGTGATCCAAAAGAAGACACCGGCGTGCGCGACGGCGGCGCGATGGACGTCGGCGTGCGCGACGCCGGAGACGTCGGCGTGCGCGACGCGGGCCCGCGCGACGGTGGCCCCGACAGCGGTCCGCGCGACGTCGGCCCACGCGATGGCGGGCCAGACGGCGGCCCGCGGGACGTCGGTCCGCGCCCCGACAGTGGCGAGATCGACAGCGGCGTCGACGCGGGGGTGTTCGAGCTGAACGTCGCGCCGGCGTCGCTGCGCGAAGGGATCGGCAGCGCGATCCCCGTCCCGATCGTGATCGAGGATCCCGCGCTGCCCGCCAACCCGGTCGTGACGCAGTCGGGTCCGGTCACGCTCACGCTGGGCGCCGTGGTCGCGTCGAACGGGATCCTCGCGGTGCCCGTGGGCGTCCCGGTCGACACCCTGCAGGGCGCGTCCGACGGCGATCGCGAAGTCGTGCTCGAGGTCCGCGACGGCAACGGCGGCCCCTTCGTCGGGATCGCGATCCTCGTCATCGAACCGCTCGACGAGCTCACGCTCTCCGCGCCCGGCAACCCGACGGCGGCGAGCCTGAGCGGCGTCTACTCGGAGGTCGTGATCGCCGCCGGCGCGCAGCAGGAGATCACCGGCGAGGCGAACGGTCCGCTCGCGATCACCGCCACCGGACGCATGTCGATCGGCGCGACGATCCTCGTCGACGCGCCGACGAACGGCACGCAGACCGCGGGCGGTTGCGCGG
>JAUHYN010001107.1 GCA_030426505.1 bacterium
GCCCGCGACGGCGGCGGACGCATCCTCTTCAAGACCCTCGTGATCTTCGGTTGGGCGCTCGCGTCCTACCTGCTGTTGCTCCTCTGGAGCGAGAGCTGGTGGAGCGCCGTCCCGCTCGCCATATCACTCGGGCTCGCGATCGCCGGCATCGGCTTCTCGGTGATGCACGACGCCAACCACGGCGCGTACTCCTCCTCGCAACGCATCAACGCGCTGGTGTCCACGTCCCTCGATGTGATCGGCGGCAGCTCGTACATCTGGCGCTTCAAACACAACGTCCTCCACCACACGTACGCGAACATCGACGTCTTCGACGACGACCTCGACTCCGGCGGCGTGTTGCGCTTGGCGCCCACGCAACCGCGGCGCTGGTTCCACCGCGCCCAACACTTCTACGAACTCCCGGTCCTCGGGCTCCTCGCCGCGAAGTGGCACCTCCTCGACGACTGGATGTTCCTCGCGAACGGGCGCATCGGCGCCATTCGCTTCCCGCGCCCCAAGCGCGGCGAGCTCGCGGTGTTGCTCGTCGGCAAGGTCGTCTTCTTCATCTGGGGCGTCGCGGTCCCGATCGCGATGCATGGCGCCGCCGCTTTGGTCGCCGCGGCGATCACCTCGATCGTCCTCGGCATGACGCTCGGCATCGTCTTCCAGCTCGCGCACGTGTGCGGCGAGACGCACTTCGAGGCGCCGCGCGCGCGCTTCGACACCGGCTGGGCGGAGCACCAGCTCGCCACCACGATCGACTTCGCGACCGACAACCGCTGGCTGTCCTGGTACGTCGGCGGCCTCAACTTCCAGGTCGAACACCACCTCTTCCCGCGCGTCAGTCACGTCCACTACCCGGCGCTCGCGTCGATCGTCCGGGAGACGTGTGCGGAGTTCGGGGTGGAGCACCTCGAGCACGAGACCCTCCGGGGCGCGCTCGGCGCGCACTTCGCGCACCTCGAGCGCCTCGGTCGCCCTGTCGCCCTGGAGACGTGACCTCCGGCCGGGTGTTGTGCGCACCTCGGGGATGATGGTGTAACGACGGCCCTATGGACCGCCCCTTCGACGACGCGTTGCTCGAGCACCTCGGGTCCCGGTATCGGCTCGGCGATCGCACGGACAGAGGCGTCGAGCTGCGCGTGGACGTCCGCGTCCCCGAGGGGCACGCGCTCGAAGAGGCCGCGCCCCTCGTGGAGACGCTCGAGGCGAAGTCGCTCGGCCCGAGGGGGTTCGAGCGCACGAGCGAGGACGTGCAGGCGATGACGTCCGAGGCCGGGAACGCCGCGGGACACGTGCGCTCGTTGAGCTACCGCGCCCAGGCGACGACACCGAAGGAGACGGGCGATCGCATCCGCGCGATCGTCGAGACCCTCGACATCCCGATCGTCGTCGGCATCCACGAGGCGCGCGACGTGATCGCGAAGAAGCCGTTGCCGCCGCCCAAAAAGAAGGGCGCGAGCATGCCGCACGATCCGATGGAGGTGTGGACGTACACGCTCGCGGGCGGCGTGATGCGTTCGCTCAACGTCGTGATCGATCCGAACGTGCGCACGCTGGAGGTCCACGAGCGAAAGCTACTGTCGAAGAAGCAGCTCGGTGAGACGCTGAAGTTGGCGCACGTCGCGAAGTTCCTCGTCGCGGACGACGGCAACGAAGTGAAGCTCTACGCGGAGAAACGAGAGGGCGATCGGGTGCTGCTCGCCGAAGGCCTCTCGGATCCGGAATTCACAGCCACGGCGAAACGTATGGCCGACAAGGTCTTCATCGCCATCGAAGCCGCTTGAAAGGAGAGCGCAGTGGAATATCGCAATCTAGGTCGTTCGGGTCTGAAGGTGTCGTCGTTGTGTCTGGGCACGATGACGTTCGGCGAAGCGGACGAGAGCTCGTTCATGCACAAGGTCGGATGCACGAAGGAGGAGTCGTTCGAGATCATGAACCGCGCACTCGACGCGGGGATCAACTTCTTCGACACCGCCGACGTCTACGGCCAGGACGGCCTGACGGAGCGGGTGATCGGTGAGTGGTTCGAGAAGGACAAGCGCCGCGACGACGTGGTGCTCGCCACGAAGTTCCGCTTCAGGATGGGCAAGGACGCGAACGGCACGGGCGCGTCGCGCTACCGGATCCGCAAGACGGTCGAGGACAGCCTCCGCCGCCTGAAGACCGACCGCATCGACCTGTACCAAATCCACATGCAGGACGTGGACACGCCGGAGGACGAGACGATCCGCGCCCTCGACGACCTCGTCCGGCAGGGCAAGGTCCTCTACATCGGCGCGAGTAACTACGCGGCGTATCGGTTGGTCGACAGCATCTGGACCAGCGACCACCTGCGCACCGAGCGCTTCGTCTCGCTGCAGGCGCAGTACAGCCTGATCGTCCGCGAGCTCGAGCGCGAGCACGTCCCGGCGTGCGCGAAGCACGGCCTGTCGATCCTCCCGTGGTCGCCGCTCGCCGGCGGCTTCCTCAGCGGCAAGTACCAAAAGGACGCGAAGCCCCCGGAGGGCTCGCGCCTCGACCAGTGGAAGGAGCGCTACGCGCGCTTCGACAGCCCGCGGAACTGGCGCGTGATGGAGGCGGTCAACGCCGTCGCGAAGGAGACCGGCGCGTCGTGTGCGCAGGTCGCGCTCGCGTGGCTGTTGAACAAGCCGACCGTCGCCTCGGTGATCTTCGGCGCGCGCTCCACCGCGCAGCTCGACGACAACCTGAAGGCCGCGGAGCTCGCGCTGACGGACGGGATGATGAAGCAGCTCGACGACGCGAGCGCGCTGGAGCTCGGGTACCCGTACGACTTCATGAACAACATCCAGAAGCGCTGGTAGCTCGACGCCAGAGCCGCGCCCCCTACTCGGCCGCTACTCCAGCCTCCTACCCACCCGTCTCGAGATAACGCGCCGCCGCACCACGGAGTGCGTCCGTGAACTCGTAGATCCCGTCTCGAGTGAGAGCGACGATGTCCTACGCGACTTGTCCCACCGGACTGGGACCTGGGACGCCATCCGTTGATGACGTCAAGCCGGCGGTCGATCTCGATCTTGCAGCTTGTTCGGAGCAGCTAGAGAAGTGTTTCATGGTTTCAGAGTCACTAGTGCGGGCGGTCTGAAGTCCGATCCGGGTTTCGGTGAATAGACGGGCAGCGCCAACGATCTGATCGATGTGGTCCGCGGTCCCGCCCCACATCCGATCTCCATGTCGCGTGGGG
>JAUHYN010001108.1 GCA_030426505.1 bacterium
GACGGCGCTCCGCAGCGGGATGGCGGACTACAGCCAGCTCAAGCCCTGGTACGACGCCAACGATCTGCCGCCGAGCTACAAGTGGGAACACCGAATCGTGAGCGCCGCGGCGACCAACACGGCGGCGCTCGTCTCGGTGGTGACCGACGTCTATGCCTCGCGCCACTGGTGCCGCCACGAAGTGAACACCGCGCGTGCGCCGCGTGAGGTCACCATGGCCGGTGTCGCGGACGAGGTATCGGCGTGGACGGTGCAGCCCGCGGTGGCGGTCGTGCGGGCCGGGACGAAGTGGAGTCGGCCGATGGCGCAGCTCGCGCAGGTGCCGCGCCTCGGGTGGCGTGAGCGGCTCGACCCGCGGCAGGTCGAGGACGTCGTGGATCGCTTGCTGCTGGAGACTTTGCTCGTGAGCTTCTATCGCCGGCTCGCGCCGATGCTCGCGCAGCGGTACCTCGCGCGGACGGCCGAGCAGCGGGGCGGGAAGGGGCTCGCGGTGCTCACGTGGGTACCCGATCCGTGGAGCCTCACGCTCACCGTCGACGAGCTCCGTAAGAAGGCTGGCCGCCGAGAGATCGGCGCGTGTCGAATCGCGTACCCGGGCTGCGGACTCCGCGCGGCGGAGCGCGCCGAGCTCGACGACGTGCTCCGGGTGCTCGGGGGACTCGAGGAGGCGCCGTTCGAGCTCGTGAGTCACGAGCGCTTGGGTCAGGTCGGGATGGAACGAATCCCGCGCGGCTTCCAGATCGCGTTGTCGGGGAGCGGAGGCGACGACGACGTGCGGAGCGCCGGGGTCGGCGCACGGCACATCGAGGATCTGGTGGTGCGCCTGAGCCGCCGGCTCTTGGAGGAGGGCGCGCGGATCCACTTCGGGGGCACGCTGACGAACTACAAGAGCAACCTCACGCAGGCGCTGATCGAGGTCGCGCAGGGGTGGACGAGCCTCGCGAGTCAGACAGGCGACAGCGAGGAGGATCCGAGTGCGGAGGAGGGGCCGCCCAAAGCCCCATTGGTGAACTACGCGGCGTGGCCGAATCACCGGCTCATCTCGCTGAGTCAGCGCGCGGAGCTCACGGGGATCTGCGCGTTCGAGCACGTCGACCTCGATGACGGCGAGGTGCCGCCGGCCGCCGAGTTTGACAAGGAGAGCGATCGACACAAGCGCTGGACGGCCGACGCGCTGACGCGGATGCGGGAGGTCTCGTCGGAGGCGACCGATCTGAGGATCGTGGTCGGCGGGAAGGTCGACAACTGGATGGGCTGGCTCCCGGGCATCCTCGAGGAAGTCGTCTGCTCCCTCGCGGTGGGGCAGCTCCCGGTGGTGCTCGGCGGGTTCGGCGGCAACGCGGGTCAGATCGCGGCATTCCTAGCGGACCCGAACGCCGAATGGCCGGAGGCGCTCGGCGTCGCGGCGGCGCTGCGGAACCCGGCGCTGAGTTGGGCGGTCGCTCTGAAGCGAGCGGGCGAAGTCGAGGAGCGGAACCAGGCGGCGGAGAGTGCGTTGAAGGCGTTCCGCGCGCAGCTGCACGGCGCGGCGGGGACCGCGTGGCCGTTCCGAGGCGTGGAGCGCAGAGACGTCATCGAACTGCTGACGATGCAGAGCCCGGCGCGGGTGATCGATCGGATCTTGTGGATGCTGTCGGCGATGGCCTCCGAAGGCGTGCGACCGGGCGGCGGTCCTCGGCAGTTCGCGAAGGGGGGCGCTTCGACGGCGCGGTCCCGGAAGAAGCCCGGCGCCAAGAAATCGGGCGCGAAGAAGGCCGGCGCCAAGAAACCCCGCGCGAAGAAGGCCGGCACCAGGAGGACCTCCACGAAGCGGGCCGGTCCGAAGAAGTCCGCCTCGAAATCGAAGCCGAAGCGCTCGCGCCGCTGACGTCCCGCCGCGCCCCTACGGCGGGCACGGCTCGTCGCACACCGTCACGCCCCCCGCGCACGCCATCGGCGCCGCGCAAGTCACGTTGCAGTTCGACGCCGAGCAGAAGACTCGGCACGAAGCGCCCGCCGCGCAGTCCACGTCGCAGCTCGTCGCGAGGCGGCAATCCACTGTGCAGGCCGAGCCTGCGAGGCAGTCCGTGGCGCAGGGCGCGCCCGGGGCGCACTCCACGCCGCAGTCGTTGCCGGTGCAGGTCGCGCTGCAGCCGGTCGCGGCGCGGCAGTCGAGCTCACACGGGCACGCGCCGGCCGCGCAGATCGGGCCGCAGGGGACGCCGCCGGGGCAGGCGAACTGGCAGCACTCGCTGCACGTCATTCCGCACGCGTCCGGGCAGTCGGCGACGGTGTGCGTCTGCGCGATCGTCCCGAGACCGGCCGACGCCGCCTGGAGCACCACGCTCTCGAAGGCGTCCGGCCGGAAGTAGAACTCGGCGGTCGACGCCATCGCCGGAATGTCGACCGACCCGATCGGCGTCGTGCAACTCGCATCCGAGAACGTGTCCAACCCGCCCGCGGGCGCCGCGCTCAGCGAGGCCGTCGTCGTCGACGTCGGCGCCGTCGCGTTCTGGTAGGCGTCGCGCCGTTGGATTCGGACCGCGCCCGAGCACATCCCCCACGGCACCGTCTGTCCGCCGGTGAGGTAGACGAGCTCGGACGGGGGCCCCGGCTCGATCAGGATCGTCGCGACCAGCGTCGGGAAGTTGGGCGCTGAGACCACCAGCGCCGACGATCCCGCGATCGTCCCGCGGACCGCGAACGACGCCGTACTCGCGCCGGCCGGGATGTTCACCGCCGCGATCTGCGCCGCCGGACACCCCGGGTTGTGGAACGTCACCGGGACGCCGGTGTTCGAGAGCACCAGCGTCAGATCGACCGGGTCGTTCGCGGGCAGCCCCATCGCATTCAGGCGCTGCACCATCAGCGTCGGGCTGCACGCGCCCGCGACGAGGTCCGGCGTCGGCGTGATCCACTGAATGGAAGCCGCCGTGACCACCACGCCACCGTCGCGCTCCACACCGGCGTCGATCCCGCCATCGCGCTCCACCCCCGCGTCGATCCCGCCGTCGCGCTCCACGCCGGAGTCGACCACGCCGCCATCGCGGTCACCGCCATCGCGCGGGCCCCCGTCACGCCCGCCGTCGCGCGGCCCGGCGTCACGTCCGCCGTCGCGCGGCCCGCCGTCGCGCGGCCCGGCGTCATGCCCGCCGTCACGCGGCCCGCCGTCACGCGGTCCGCCGTCACGTCCGCCGTCTCG
>JAUHYN010001109.1 GCA_030426505.1 bacterium
GCCCGCGTACGTGGTCGGTCGCTACCTCGGGCTCGTCGCCGCGCTCGTCCTCGCGCTCGCTGGGTTCGTCGTGGTGTTCGTGCTCGTGCTCTTCTCCATCCGCGGCGGGGAGCTCCGCGCGCAGGACTTCATCGCCCTCGCCGCGATCCTCCCCGAAGCCTGCGTGATCGGCGCGTTCGGCACGGTGCTGTCGACCTTCTCCACCCCGACCCTTTCCGCCGGCCTCGGCCTCGGCTTCTGGATCGCCGCCGCGAGCCTCGACGATCTCGTCCGCCTCGCCGAACGCAGCGGCGGCGCGACCCAGCAGCTCGCCGAGTTCATCGCGCTGGTCCTCCCCGCGCTGAGCCGCTTCAACTTCCGCGAAGCCGCCGTCTACGCGATGCCCGTCCACGGCGGCGACGTCCTCGCCGCGGGCGCCTACGGTCTCCTCTGGACGGTCGTCCTCATCGCGATCGCCGCCGCCGTCCTCTCCCGACGCGAGATGGTCTGACACCGGTTGAGCCCTTCGGCCCGGGCTGATAGGTCCACCTTCGACATGTCGACGGGCCCGGCGAAGAACCTCCACGCGGTCGGCTCCCCGCCCGTGCCGCGCAAGTTGAACCTCGGCTGCGGGCGCTTCCCGAAGGACGGCTTCGTCAACGTCGACTGGGCGAAGGCCCCCGGCGTCGACGTCATCCACGATCTCACCGAGCTGCCCTACCCTTTCGAAGACGGCGCCTTCGATCACATCGAGGCCGACCACGTGCTCGAACACCTCCCGCAGGTGTTCGCCGTGATGTCCGAGATCCACCGCCTGCTCTCCCCGGGGGGCCGCCTCGTCCTCCGTGTCCCGCACTTCTCGCGCGGCTTTTCGCACCCCGAACACAAGCGCGGCTTCGACGCGACGTTCCCGTACTACTTCGACCCCGCATTCCCCGGTGGATACACCGGCACGCACTTCGTCTGTGAGAGCGTGCGGCTGCGGTGGTTCGCACAGCCCTACCTCAAGAAGACGGTGCTGCCGCGCCCGCTCTACGACGTCGGGCGCGTCGCCGGCGCCGTGATCGATCGCGCCGCGAACCTCTCGCCGCTCGTGTGCTCGCGGCTGTGGTGCTACTACGTCGGCGGATTCGAGGAGATCGAGTTCGTCATGCAGCGCCCCTGATCACGCCCGCGCGACGCTGGGCGGTTTGTGGCCTCCACTTCGGCTTCCGTGGCAAGCTCCGCGCGTATGCGGGGAACGTACGCGGCGCTCCTGATCCTCTCCACGATCGGTTGCATTCGCAGCGTCGACCTCCCGCCCGAGGGCGAAGGCGGCTTCGTCTCCGGGCGCGTCGTCGAGCGTGACTTCGCGACCGCGGACCTCGTCGGCAGCCCCAACGTCCAGGTGCGCGCGCTCGGGACCTCCGCGTCCGTCGCTTCCGACGACAGCGGCTTCTTCCAACTCGCGCGCCTCCCGCTGAGCAAGGTGCGCGTCGCGCTCAAGAAACACGGGCGCGCCGGCCGCCCCGAGCTCGGGCGCGTCCTCGATCCGATCCGCATCCTCGCCAACGGTCAGGACGTCGGACTCGGCGACGTCCGCCTCCTCGGCGACGGCGCGCTCGAGGGGATGGTCCAACGCATCGAGCGCCCGAGCGGCACGCCGCGCCCCGCGAGCGGCGCCGTCGTGGTGCTCGCCCAGACCTCCTTCAAGGCGATCGCCGAGACCGACGGCGCGTTCCTCGTCACGCGCCTCCCCCAAGGGACGGTCGACGTCGTCGCGTTCCTCCCGGGCTACGTGCCCGCCGTCGTCCCCGGCGTGGCGGTCGTCCCCGGCACACAGACCCGCGTGCGCCCCATCGTGTTGGAAGCGGGCCCGACGCCCCCGCGCGACGTCAGCGGCAACGCACGCAAAGGCGACCAGCTCGACCACAGCGGCATCACCGTGCGGTGGATCGACGAGCGCACCGGGGAAGTGGCCGGCTCGGCGACGACCAACGCCACCGGCGCGTACACCGTGACCGACCTCCCGATCGGCGTGTACCGCGTACGCTTCGAAGCCGACGGCTACGGCGTGGCCGACATCCCCGGCGTCGCCGTCCTCCCCGAAGCCGTGATCGGCCTCCTCGACGGCTACCTCCTCCGCTTCGATCCGAACGACCTCGACGGCGACGGCATCCCGAACGACAGCGACCCGGACCGCGACGGCGACGGCTGCCTCAACGCCGACGACGACTTCGCCGACGACCCCACGTACTGCCTCGACACGGACGGCGACGGCGTCGCGGACGAGCTCGATCCGGACGACGACGGCGACGGCCTCTCGGACGCCGAAGAACTGAGCCGCGGCAGCGACGGCTTCCTCACGGACCCGCTCTCGCCCGACACGGACGGCGACCTCGTCGAGGACTACGACGACAACTGCCCGACGATCTCGAACGAGGACCAGGCGGACGCCAACGAGAACGGCGTCGGCGACGTGTGCGAGTCCGCGGTGAGCACGTCGACCGCGTCCCCCACGCTCTCCGGCTTCACGCCGATGGAGGGCATCGCGGGCTCGACCGTGACGATCACCGGCGCGGACTTCGAGCCCGACCCGCGCCTCAACCTGGTGAGCTTCAACGGCGGCCTCGAGATCGCGCTGCTCGCGACGCCCTTCGAGCTCCGCGTCCTCGTCCCTCGAAACGCGCGCACCGGCCCGATCACCGTCTTCTCCGGCGTACGCGCGCCGGTGGAGTCGTCGCAGATATTCACGTTCCTCCCGCCGCCGACGATCGTCGACTTCGAGCCACGCGCGGTCCTCCCGTCCGATCTCGTCGCGGTGTACGGCCGCGATCTCTCAGCCGCGCCGATGGTCGCGGTCGGCGGCGTGGCCGCGAACGTCGATCCCTCGTGCCCATCGGAGATCCAATCCATCGCCGATGGCCGCGGCCTCGAAGTCATCTGCATCCGCCCGACCCCGGCGGCCTCGAGCGGGCTCATCTCGGTCGTCACGGCCAACGGGACCGGGCGCAGCGCGACCGAGCTCGGCATCCTCCAGGGCCCGCAGATCGTCGGCTTCACGCTCGACCCCGCGCCGCCCGACGCGATCACCACGATCCTCGGGCGCGGCTTCGACGTGCGCGCCGGCCAGCCCCCCGTCATGGTGCAGTTCAGCGGCACCGCGCAGCCCGTCGCACCGATCGAGCGCAGCAACACCGCCCTCTCCGTGCGCGTCCCGG
>JAUHYN010001110.1 GCA_030426505.1 bacterium
ATCATCTTCAAGTGGGCCGGAATGGAACCTCCGCGCGGCGGCGACGGTCGCACGCTCGTCAACGTCGGGACTCAGGTCTTCACGACGCGCACGGGCGCCGACACGTTCGGATACCTGCGGCAGATGCTGAGCGGCTACACTACGATCGTCGCGCTGTTCGACGCTCTGGAAGCCAACACACGCAACGTGCCGGAGCTGTTCGAGAAGATGCTCCCGCTCTCCGCCGACTACGAGGGCCAGCCCACGTACGCGGTGCGCTTCGACACGACGTGGGCGCACGCAACCGCCGGCGCCGCGCACCTCTTCGTCCCCGACGAGGCCGCGAAGTCGCATCACCTCTCCGAGACGGAAGTGCTCGCGCACGAGTTCGGGCACAGCATCCACCACGCCCTCGCGGGGCGGTGGCCGTACGACGATCACTTCGGCGTGTTGATGACGCGGACGAACGGCACCGACTACTCGTGGGGCCACTTCTTCGGACAGTACGGAGAGATCGGGTTCGAGTTCACGGAGGGCGTCGCGAGTGGGATCGGTCAGTACCTGATGAATCAGTGCGGCTCGTGGGCCGGCCAACCGCGACCGCTCGGTGCGGTGACGCCGTTCGTGTCGAACCCGTGGAGCGCCGACGCGTCGTGTGACGCGATCGAGAGCTGCGGCTACCACCGCGTGCGCTATCAACTGAAGCAGCGCGGCGTGAAAGAGGACGCGAGCGCGACGTCCGACTGGTCGAAGCGAACCGGATACCTGCGCGCGCTGGCCACGACGGGCCAAAACCTCGGCACGGATCGCATCACGACGAACGACGAGGGCCGCCTGGCGGAGTTCACATGCGATCTGCTGGACTCCGACTCCGACGTCACGCACGCCGCGGCGACGAGCAACCAGACGTACCTCCCCGACTTCGTGCAACAGGTGGGCGAGGCCCTCGACGGGCGCGAACCGGTCACGCGGACCGCGCGCTACCCGGCGGTGAAACCGGAGGAGGTGCGCGTCACGCTGACCCAACTGTTGCGCGCGATGCGTGACCACTGCCCCGACTGCGACAAGCTCGCCGGCGCGCCCGGCGCGGACTACAACACGCAGAGACTCTCCGCGACGAAGAGCCCGATCGCCCCACAGTCGCTACTGCGCAAGCTGATCGCGGACGGGATCGTCACGAAGGCGCGCGCCGAGAACCTGCTCCAGAGCAACCGCATGGAGCACGACCTCTGAGTGCGCGCGGCGTCTACGCGAAGCGGCCGATCCGCAGCCGCTCGGGCTCGAGGACGTACGGGCCGCCGCGGGTCGTCACGACCGAAAAGCGCGCGCCCGGAGCGACGAACTCGTGGAGCGCGCCGTCGCGCCTCACGACGACGTAGCGCCCCGGCGTGACGCGGTCGGCGAGGACCATCGCGTCGCCGATCGTGGTCGCGAACGCGTACGCGGCGTCGAGTTCCGTGCGCTCGACGCGACCGGCCCGATCGATGCGCAGGACGCTCGGGCCTCCGAGGAGGTAGCCGTCGCCCGCACCGTCGCGGTGGAAGGTGAGCGGGAACGGCTCGTCGATCTCGGCGACCCGAGCTCCGTCGGCGACCCGGAACAACGCCGCGCGGCCATCGCTGTACACGACGGCGTGTTCGCCGACGAGGCCGAGGTAGCTCGCGCCGTGCGCGGTGAAGTCCTCGCGCCAGCGCACTTCGCCGTCCGTCGCGCGCCCGAACACTCCGCCGCGGCGATCGAGGTGGACGATCGTGTCGGCGACGAAGCGAGCGCCGCGCGCCTCGAAGGTGTCGACGCGTTCGAGGTGTGCTTCGCGCTGCGCCCACAGCTCGATCTCGAACGCGGCGCCCTCCTGTCGCGCGAGGAAGCGGTCGTCGCCGAGCGGCGTGAGGTCGTGTCGCGGCCCGCGCGCGTCCGTGCTCGCGGCGACGACGGCGAAGCGATCGTCGAAGCGGACGAGCGCGAGCGGAACGCCTCGCGTGTCGATCACCCCCGACGCGAGCCAGCCGCCGTCGACGCGCCGCGGGTGTGAGGGCGTACTCTCGTGGTGCGGGAGGTGGACCGAGAACGACGCGACGAACGCGAGCGCGGCGTCGCGAATCTCGACCTTGCGCTCGCCGCCTCCGACGGGGCCCGCCGGCGCGATGAAGAGGTGACCGTCGTCGAGGCCGGCGAGGTACCGAGGCCCCGGAGACTCGAGCGCGAGCGGGATCATCGCGTCGGGCCCGAAGCGGATCAGTCCATCGGCTTCGGGGCCGGCGACGTGGAAGATCACGCCGTCGCCGCACGCGACGCCGAAGCCGCACGGGCCCGCGACGGGGATCTCGACCACCTGCTCCGCGGTCACGCGCACGATGGCGTGGGGCGGCGCGGCGCGGGCGAGGAACACGGCGCCGTCGATCTCACCGAACCCTCGGAGCGAACCGAGGTCACCGGTGAGATCGATCGCGAAGGGCTGCGGTTCGATGGCGACGGCGCGCGTCAGCGCGGCGCGTGACGCGGTCCGCTGCGCGAGCGCGCGGCTCCAGACCGCGTCGAGGGAGGCGCCTTCGAGCGCGGCGATCCGCGCGTCTTCCGTCGCGGACGGCGTGAGTGCAACGAAGAGCGCGGCGCGCGCGCTCGCGAGCTCCCAGAGCGGGCCACGCGGGAGGCCGTGCGCGGTCAGCAAGGCGATGACGTCTTCGGGGCGCCCGTCGCGGAACGCGCGCTCGGCGTCGGTCGCGTCGAGCTCCCATTCGTCTTCGTACTGAAAGCGGCTGGTGTCGGTCTCGAGCCAGAACCATCGGCCGCACTGCGTGCAGCGCGTCCAGCAGGCGGAGGCGTGGGTGCCGATGACTTCGAGGACCGGGTGCGGGCGACGGTCCGGGCCGCGGAGCGGGTGTGCGTCGCTCGGCATCAGCTCAGGGCCGCCGGGCGTAGATCATCCCGTAGTCGCCGGCGCGCTCGACGTTGTCCTGTCGGGAGGTGAGTTCGAAGCCCGCCGGTTCGAGCCGCGCGTAGACCTCGGCTTCACGCTCGCCGAAGTGTTCGACCTCCATCGCGACCTGCTTCACGAGCGACCAGTCCTGCACGCCGTCGAGGACGTCGAGTTCGGCGCCCTCGACGTCGATCTTGAGGAGGTCGATCGCGTCGACTTCGTACGTCTCGCAGATCTCGGTGAGCGTCCGGATCGTCGCGGGGTACTTGCGCG
>JAUHYN010001111.1 GCA_030426505.1 bacterium
GCAACTTGGCTTGCTTCTTCGTCGGCGAAGGCGTGAGCACCGCCGGCACCAGTTCGGACAACAACGTCTGCAACACGCCGTAGCCCGCGAGCTCGATCTCGACGACTTCCTGCGCGCGGTAACAACGGTCGCGCGTGAACGTGACGACGTCGTCGAGCAGCGCCCCCGCTCCGATCACCGTCGACAACGGCTGCGTGAGGCCCGGGCCGAGGATCTGCGCCTCCGCGTCGAGGAACGCCGCGAGCACCTCCTGCGCGAGCTGGTTGATCGACTTCGCGCGCAGGTACGCGATCGCTTCCTTGGGATCTTCGTCGCTCGGCCGCTTGTACGTGTCGTCCCGCGCGGCGACCGGCGCCAAGCGCTCGAACGCCTCCGCGTAACCGACGTGCCCGAGGCGATAGCCGTCCTCGATGTCGAGGATCGCGTAGCAGATGTCGTCCGCCGCCTCGACGAGGCACGCGAGCGGGTGACGACCCCACGCGACCTCGCCGCGCGACGGCACGCCGGTCTCCGCCGCGACCTCCTCGAACAACGCGCGCTCCGTTTGGAAGAAGCCGTGCTTCTTGCCCGCGATGCCGGCCTCCGCGAGGCGCGGTCCGCTCTGCCGCGGGTACTTCGTGAACGCGCCGAGCGTCGCGCACGTGAGTTGGAGCCCGCCATGGTTCGCGGGCATCTGGAGGCGCGTGAGGATCCGGAAGCCCTGCGCGTTGCCCTCGAACTTCTCGAAGTCCCAACGCTCGCGCTCCGACAGTGACGCCGTGACGTCCGGGCGCTCCGCGAACCAGCTCCCGATCGCGTCCTCCCCCGCGTGCCCGAACGGCGGGTTGCCGATGTCGTGCGCGAGGCAGGCGGCCGCGACGATGTCCCCGAAGTCACGCGCGGAGAGCCCGGCCTCCTGCAGTCGATCGTGACGCGCGATCAACTTCTCGCCGACCATCGTCCCGAGCGAGCGGCCGACACACGACACCTCGAGGCTGTGCGTGAGGCGCGAGTGGACGAGGTCGTTGTCGGGGAGCGGGAACACCTGCGTCTTGTCGGCGAGGCGACGGAACGCGGTGGAGAAGACGATGCGATCGAAGTCGCGCTGGTATGCGGTGCGCGAAGCGGCCCCATCGCGCAGCTCGCGTCCGAGCCGTCGCGCGGAGAGCAGGCGGAGCCAGGTCTCGTCGATCGACACGCCGGGAGGTGTAGACGATCCGGCTCCGATCCGCGAGGTTTACCGGTCCTGACGCCCGTTGTATGTCCGGCGGGTTGAAGGAGCTGACCGCACGCTCGGTGACCACGGGCATCTTCCTCGGGATCCTGTTCGGCGCCGCCAATGCGTACATCGGACTCAAGGTCGGGCTCACCGTCTCCACGTCGATCCCGGTCGCCGTCATGACCGTCGCGATCTTCTCCGCGCTCTCGAAGCGCGAGGGGAGCAGCGTCCTCGAAGCGAACATGTCGCAGACGGTCGGCTCCGCTTCGAGCTCGCTCGCGTCCGGTCTCATCTTCACGACGCCCGCGCTGTTCCTCTGGGGTCAGGATCCGGAGCTCCTCCAACTGATCGTCCTCGGCGGCTGCGGTGGGTTGCTCGGCGTCCTCATCATGGTGCCGCTCCGCCGCGCGCTGATCGTCGAAGAGGCCGACAACCTCCCGTACCCGGAGGGCACCGCGTGCGCGAACGTCCTGCGCGCCGCCGACGCGGGCGGCGCCTCCGCGCGCCCCGTGTTCGTCGGCCTCGGGCTCGGCGCGCTGTTCAAGTTCCTCTCGAGCTTCGGGAAGCTGTGGCACGGCGAAGCCGCCGTCCGCATCGGCAAAGCGGAGGCGGGCATGGAGATGTCGCCCGCGCTGCTCGGCGTCGGCTACATCCTCGGGCCGCGCATCGGCCTCCTCATGGTGCTCGGCGCCGCGGTCTCGTGGCTGATCCTCATCCCCGCGTTCGCCGCGTTCGGCGAGTCGTCGCTCCTGTTCCTCTTCTCCGAGGCGCCCACCGGGATCGGCGAGCTGTCGCCGTCCACGATCTGGAACAAGTACATCCGCTTCGTCGGCGCGGGCGGCGTCGCGACCGCGGGCGTCTACACGATCATCCAGTCCGCGCCGATGATGATCCGCTCGCTCCGCGCCGGCCTCGAACACCTCAGACAACGCACCGACACCTCCGCGCAGGCCTCCACCGATCGCGACCTCGACCTCCGCGTCGTCCTCGCGATCGTGGCGATCGTCCTGGTCGTCGTCGCCGTCGCGCCGCAGGTGCTCGGCAAGAACGCGGGCGTCCCACTGCGGATCGTCGGCGCGGTCGGCGTGGGCATCTTCGCATTCCTGTTCGTCACGGTCTCCTCCCGGATCGTCGGCCTGGTCGGCGTCTCTTCGAACCCCACGAGCGGCATGACGATCGTGACGCTCCTCGGCACCTCGCTCGTCTTCTACGCGCTCGGGTGGACGGACATGGTCGGCAAGACCACGGCGCTCACCGTCGGCACGGTCGTGTGCGTCGCCGCGTCGATGGCCGGCGACGTCAGCCAAGACCTCAAGACCGGCTTCCTCGTCGGCGCCACGCCACGCAGCCAACAGATCGGCGAGATCGTCGGCATCCTCACTGCGATCACCTTCGTGTCCGGCGCGATCATCCTGCTCGCCGGGCAGTACCAGTTCGGCAGCAAGGAGCTCCCCGCGCCGCAGGGCACGCTGATGCAAACGATCGTCGAGGGCGTGCTCGAGGCGCGCGTCCCGTGGGGCCTATTCCTCCTCGGCGCCGCCCTCACGCTGATCCCGATCGTGCTGAAGCTCCCGCCCCTCGCGGTGGCGGTCGGCCTCTACCTCCCGCTCTCCACCATGACGCCGATCCTCGCCGGCGGCATCATCCAGATGATCGTCAGCCGCGGCGCGCCGAAGAAGGACGCAGAGGTCGGCGCCGACGCCGGCGTGCTCGCGGCGTCCGGCCTCGTCGCGGGCGTCGGCTTCGTCGGCGTGGGCCTCTCCGCGTACGGCTTCTTCACCGGCTCCAAACCGCCGGGCTTCGGCGTCGAGCTCCCCGCGATCGTGGGGCTCCTCCTGTTCGCCGCGCTCGGCTTCTACCTGTTCCGAATGGGAAAGCGCGCCTGACTTATGCTCGACACTCCCCGCAGCCGTGAAGTCCAGAAGGCGATGGCCGCCGAGCTCCGGCGCTCCATGAAGGGCCTCGCCCTCG
>JAUHYN010001112.1 GCA_030426505.1 bacterium
GCGTCGCGGCGTAGCGTTCGGCGATCTCGCGGACGTGTGCTTCGCGGTGCGCGGGCTCCTCGCGAACGGCGCGCCGATCGAGACGCGGCCCGTCCCGCGTTCGGCGACGGGGCCGGAGCTCGACAAGGCCTTGGTCGGTGCGTTGGGGCGGCTCGGCGTGATCACGAAGGCCACGCTGCGGGTCGCGGCGAAGCCGCGGCACACGCTCGACGTCACGTACCGGCTCCCGACGATCGAGGACGCCGTGGAGTGCGCGCGGATCATCCTTCAACGCGGCGTGAAGCCGGCCGCGGGGCGGGTCTACGCGCAGGACGGTCGCGCGGTGTTGTCGCTGAGGTTGGTCGCGGCGGAGCCCTCGCTGCTCCGCGCGCAGCAGACGATCGTGGGGTCGGCGGTGGCGCAGGCGCCGTCGCACGAGGCGAGCGACGATCACGCGCCGGACGGCGGCCGCTTCGACGCGGTCGTGGAGGTCGCGGTGCTGTGGACCCGCGCGTCGACCACGTTCGCGGCGATGCAGGCCGCGGCGAGCGGAGAGGCCTGGCTCGACTTCCTCGCGCCGGAGGGCGTCACCGTGGTCGCGCGGGTGGTCGACCGCGACACTCGGCACGAGACCGCGCGGGCCGGCGCGGCGGCGGGCGGCCGCATCCTGGCGGGGACACGAGACATGGCGAGCGACGAGGACAACTTCAGCACGTCGACCGGCGACAACTGGCGGGACGTGCCGATCGTGGATCCGGACCGCCGCGCGGCGACCTGGGACGACATCCGCGAGAAGCTCACCGAGGCGTTGGACCCGACCGGCGTGTTCCGCGAGCGGGAGTCGACGTCATGAAGTCGCCGCTGCTCGAGGTCCTCGACGAGCGCGAGGACGCCGCCATCGCGACCTGCACCACGTGCCCCACGCTGTGCCGGTTCTCCTGCCCGGTCGCCGAGGCCGAGGCGCGCGAGACGAGCTCGCCGCACCGGCTGACGATCCTCTCCGGCCTCCTCAAGACGAAGCGCGCCACCGTGGAGACGGTGCAGACGCTCCCGTATCACTGCTCGCACTGCCACGCGTGTACCGACGCCTGCCTGCACGACAACGACGTGCCCTTGGTGCTGTCGATGGCGCGCCAGCGCGTGATCGCGCAGGGCGCCGCGCCGGCCGGCGTGCGCGAGGTGTGCGGGCACTTCGGCGTCTCCGGGAACCCGCAGGGCACCTCACTCGAGGGCCCGGTGCGCCGCATCGCGGAGGCGGCCGGAGCGCCGGTCCACCGCGCGGCGAAGAACGTCTACCTGCCCGGGTGCGAGACGATCGCGTCGGAGCCCGACGCCGCGGTGAGCTTCCTCCGGGCGGCGTCGCTGTTCGGCGCGCGCGACGTCGCGCTGACGCCGAGCTCGAACGCGTGTTGCGGGCTCCCGCTGTTCTGGGCCGGCGAGCTCGACGGTTTCCGCGGCCACGCCGCGCGGTTCGCCGCGCAGCTCGAGGGCGCGGAGCGGGTGATCGTCCACGACGCCGCGTGCGGCCACGCGCTCGCGAAGCGCTACGCCGACGTGGGCGTGAAGGTCTCGCCGACGATCGAACACGTCACCACGTTCCTGGCGCGGCGGCTCCCGATGCACAGCGGTAAACCGGGCGCGCCGACGACGGCGCTGATGGAGACCTGTGGGTTGTCGCGCGGGCTCGGCGAGACGGCGGCGCCGCGCGCGGTGCTCGCCCACGCGCTCGGCGCGCCCCCCATCGAGCTCGGCACGGCGAGCTCGGGTGCGGCGGCCGACTGCTGTGGCGCGGCCGGGCTGTTGATGTTGTCCGCGCCGCAGACCGCGACGGCGATGGCCGAGGCGCGCATCGAGGCCTTCCGCGCGTCCGGAGCGGAGCGGCTCGCGGTGGCCAGCCCGCGGTGCGCCGCGCACCTCAAGTCGGTGGATCCTCGCATCGAGATCGTGGACCCTGCGGCGCTCCTGGCCCAAATCTGACCGTCGCGGTCGAATCACCACGCGAAAGCCGGCCTTTCGGGCAGGTTTTCCGTATAGTGCGGTCGATTTACCTCGCGATCGGGGTCGAACGACCACGCCTCAGCGCGTGATGGAGTCGGAAAAGCACTCAAACGAGCATGGCCTGGTTCGTGCTCATCGGCGCCGCGAGTTTCGATGCGCGCAGCCGCTCCCTCCACGGGTCGCTACGAGGTGCTCGAGTCCCTGGGCTCGGGCGTCTGGACCACCATCCACCGCGGACGCCTGAGGGGCGACGAGGGCTTCGAGCGCCCGGTCGCCCTCAAGCGCCTGAGGATGTCGGCCGCGGCCGAACTCCGCCGGGTGGAGGCGTTCGTGGAGGAGGCGAAGATCGGCGCGTCGTTCGGCCACCCGAACCTCGTCGAGACGATCGCGCTCGAGGCCGACAGCGATCGCCCGTTCATCGCGATGGAGCTCGTGGACGGCGAGGATCTCGCGGCGCTCCTCGCGCGCTCACCGCGGCCGTCGATCCCGGTGTGGTGGAGCGTCCACATCGCCATGGAGATCCTCGCTGCCTTCGACCACATGCACGAGGGTCGCGCCGGGCGCCTCGTCCACGGCGACGTCAGTCCGCAGAACATCCTCCTCGCCGCGAACGGCGAGGTGAAGCTCTCCGACTTCGGCGCCACGCACACCTCGGGGCTCGTGCGCGCGCTGGCCGCCCCGGGCCGCGCCGAGTACCAGGCCCCCGAGCGTCGCTCCGGTCCACCGGACACCCGCGCGGACGTGTTCTCCGTAGGCGTCGTGCTCTGGGAGCTGCTCGCCGGGCGCCGCCTCTTCGCCGCCGACGATCCGGACGTGCTCGCCGAGCGCCTCGCGCGCGCTGCGCGCCCCGCGCCCTCGAGCTTCAACCGCGACGTGACCCCGGCCCTCGACGCGCTCGTGTTGGCCGCGCTCGAAGCGGATCCGGAGCAGCGCGTCCCCTCGGCGCTCGCGCTGCGCCAGCACCTGGGCGCCGTCCTCGACGCGCTCCACGGGACGGTGCGCCGGAGGGAGGTCGTGGCGGTCCTCGACGCGTTGCGCGGCGCGTGCGCGTCGAAGTCGGCGCCGAGCGTGGAGGAGGCGCCGTCGCCGGGGATCGACCGCGCGTTCGAGTCCGCGTTCGGGGGCCCGCCGCCCCGCGCCGCCGACGCCGCGCGTGACGCGCTCGCCCGTGAGGCGCCGCGCCCCGAAGCG
>JAUHYN010001113.1 GCA_030426505.1 bacterium
GGGCGTGCGACGAGGCATCGATGTACGCGACGCCCGCGCGCGCGGCGACGGCCCGCCGGGCGCGCTCGACCAAGCGACGGAGCGCGGGGAGCTGATTGCGGCGCTTGCGCGCGCCGGTCGCGTCGATGGCGGCTTCCAGGACGTTCGCGGCGTCGTCTTCGAGGGCGGCGGCGAGGATTCGGTCCAGCTCGACGTCGTTCGCGTGGCGCGAGAAGTAGACGACGGCGCCGCGGCGCGCGTTTCGGTCACGCTCTTCGAGCAGCGGCCAGACGCGGTCGGCGACGCTCGGACCGATCTCGATCAGCGCGGCCACCGCAGCCTCGCGCACCTTGGCGTTCGCCGAAGTGAATTGCTCGGCGACCACGCGACCGACGCGCGAGGTCGCGAGGTGGCCCATGCCGCGGAGGGCGCCGACCTTGACCGTGGTGTTGCCGTCCTTCAGCGCGCGGCGGAGGACGTACTCGGCCTCTTCGCTGCGCCACCACCCGATGGCTTCGAGCACGTTGGCGCGCTTGGCGCTGCTCGGGGCCTTCTGGGCCAGGGCAGAGAGGGCCCACAGTCCGGGGCGTCCGGAGTCCTGGAGCCACGACTTGGCGTCTTCGGCGTTCGGCCCGCCGGCGGCGACGATGTCGGCGGCTTCGGCGCGCGTCGAGAAGGGCGATGCGCTCAGCGCGAGGCCGAGCGCGAGGGTCGAGACACAGAGCATGACACTCTTTGAATCGGACCCCGGGCCGTAGGGTGTAGCCGTGCCTCGTTCTGGATCAGGTCTGGGGCGCGGTCGGTCGCACCACGTCGAACGACCAGCGGCCTTTGACGCGGCCCTTCACGCGGAGGCCGACCCGATCTCCGAGCGTGAGCACGCCGTGGGGACCCGCGAGGGCGGCGCCGTGGTGGGTCAGGGCGGGGTGGTCGCCGAGGAGCGTGACGAGGTCGTCGCCGTACAGCTTCACTTCGAGGGGTGGGGCTTCGATGTCGATGTAGACCTTGTTCTTGGCGAGGCCCATCACGAGGCCCTCGCGGACCGGGCGCCCGCGTTCGAGGTCCTGCTCGAGGAAGTGGTCGAGCGCGATCAGCTCGGCGTGTTTGTCGATGCGGGACTGGATTGCCTTGGCGCGGTTCGAGACTTCGACGACTTGTGCCTGCAGCGCGCGGTCGCGCTCGACGTTCTGGTCCGAGATCTCGTCGAGTACTTCGAGCGCCTCCTTGTGGGTGAAGATGCCGACGACCTCCCGCATCGGCGCCGAGAAGCGCGCGTACTCCTCCGCGCCGATCCCGTGGTGCGGCGCGGCCTCGACGGTGAACTCGGAGCGGCGGTTGATCCAGATCGCCTGCCGGTGAATCGCGCGCCCGACGTCGCCGCCCGGGCCCTCGACCGGGATCCGCGCGAGGTACGCGGCGAGCGTCTCGCCGGCGTCGCCGTGGGTCCGGCGCGAACGCCACGTCCACACCTCGGGGTCCAGCCCGCGCGCGGCGACGACGCCCTCCACGAGGGTCTCGAGCTCCTGAACGCGCGACTCGGGCGGGCGCTCGTGGACCTTGAACACCGGCTGTAGATCCGCCTGGACGTGGCGTCGGAGGAAGCGCGCGCCCTCGATGTTGCAGAGCAGGGAGATCTGCTCGTTGTAGCGATCCACGAGGCGCCGCGCGACGGCGACGATCTCGAGGTTGCCGTTCGCGTCGACGACGACCTCGGTCGAGCGCCGGTGGTGTTGGACGACGTCGCGCTCGATCTGGTCCGCGATCCGCAGCTCGCCGATCGTCTTCAGGAGCCGGAGCGAGGGGGCGTAGGCGGCGGCGTCGAAGGTGTCGGTCTCGCCGGCGAGCCAGCGGTCGACGTCGCCGTACGCGAGCTTGTCCCGGCTCCGGATCCGCGCGCGGAACATCGTAGAAGAGGTCGGTGTGCCCTTCGCGTCGAGCTCGGTGCGGACGACGAGCGACCGCCGCTCCACGTGCGGGTTGAGCGATACGAGCCCCTCCGAGAGCGCCCGGGGCAGCATCGGCACCGCGAAGCCGGGCAGGTAGAAGCTCGCGCCGCGCTTGAGCGACTCCGCGAAGAGCGCCGACTCCGCGGGTACGGCGTAGGCGGCGTCGGCGAGCGCGTAGTCCACCCGGTAGCCGCCGTCGGTCTCGGCGAGGAAAAGCGCCTGGTCGAGATCCCGCGACTCGACCTCGTCGATCGTCACGAAGGGGAGGTCAGTGAGGTCGACGAGCCGGGCGTCGTCGATCCCGGGCTGGGCGACGAACGCCTCGACCTCCTCCGCGACGTTCGGCGGGAACTCCCGGCGCACGCCGGCCTCGCGCAGGATGCGGTCGAGGAGCTGCTGCGTCGTGGCGTTCGGGCGGTTGATGGCTCCTTCCATAGCAGCCGGAGCCGGTGATGAGTATCGCCGCGGCCTCGACTACCCGCGCGGGCCGCGGGGGCCGTTCATGAACGCGACGAACCTCGGGTCCTTCGTGAGGCCGTCGAGGACGCGCTGGGCCTGGGCGCGGCTGCCGGCGTCGGAGAAGTGGACCGAGTCGACGAAGTGGTCGCCGTCGCCGGGGATGGAGTCGGCGGCGTCGACGAGGATGACGCCCTCCTCGCGCGCGACGCGACGGATCGCGTCGTTGTACGCCTCGTAGCCGGCGTGCAGGCCCTCGAGGCTCATGTACGGCATGTAGAGGAGCGCGGTCGCGGCCGCGTCGAGCTGCGCGTCCTGGGATTGGTCGCGGCGGAGGCGGTGCGCGAACGTCACGAGCACGACCCGGGGCGCGATGGTCTTCGCGTCGCGGACCAGCGCGCGGAGGCGCTCGGCGAATCCGTCCGCGAGCGCGGCGGCGTCGTAGACGAGGCGGCCCTCGCCGGTCGCGGCGCGGCGACGGACTTGGGCGACGCGGTACTGGAGCGCCGCGATGTCCCACAGCATCGACCGGCTGTGGCCGAGCCCGGCGAGTCCGAGGTCGACGTCGAGGCCTCGGGCGACGGCGAGCGCGCGGGTGTCCACGCTCAGGTCGTTGGTCGCGTGGTAGACGACGACGACGTCCGGCGCGAACGGCTTCACGTGGTGGAGGAGTCGGCGGTGCGAGCGCTCGACGACGTAGCCGGGGACACCGGCGTTCAGGTAGTCGATGTGTGTGCCGGGGTAGTGGGTCTCGAGCCCGCGCCAGACCAGCTCCGGCCAGGTCGCT
>JAUHYN010001114.1 GCA_030426505.1 bacterium
CGCCCCCCAGGAAGGCGCCGGCGGACGCACGCCGAGGCCCAGGAACGACAGCACGCTCTCGTAGACGACGAACTCGGCGAGGTCGAGGGTCGCCGCGACCACGATGGTCGACAGCGCGCCCGGGAGGACGTGGCGCGCCAACACGTACGCGGGCCGGGCCCCCATCAGGCGCGCGGCCGTCACCCACCCCGCGCTCCGCAGGCGCTTCGCCTCCGCGCGCGCGAGGCGGGCGGTCGTCATCCACCCGAACGCCGCGATGATCAGGACGAGTCGGGCGACGTCGGCGGCGGCCCCGTCGAACCACCGCGACAGATCGATCGCGGCGAGCACCAGGAACACCGGTAGCTTCGGGATCGCGATCATCGCCTCGATCGTCCGCATCACCGCGCGGTCGAGGCGCCCGCCGAGGTAGCCCGCCGCGACGCCGATCGCGCCCCCGATCGCGGTCGCCGCGATCGCTGCGAGCAGCGCGACGAGCAGCGACACCCGCCCGCCGACCAACAGGCGCGCGAGGACGTCGCGGCCGAGGTCGTCCGTGCCGAACGGGTGCGCGGCGCTCGGGGCGGCGTAGGTGTTCGCGGGATCGATCGCGAGCGCGTCCGGCAGTAGCCACGGGCCCACGAGACACGCGAGCGTGACCACCGCGAGCACGGCCGCGGCGACGCGGAGCCTCAGCGCATTCACGCCGCCTCCCGGACGCGCGGATCGATCCACGCGTAGAGCGCGTCGGCGAGCGCCATCGAGATCATCGTCGCGGCCGCGTAGACCAGGAACACCACCATCGCGACGAGGAGGTCCTGCTGGTGGACGCTCTCGAACAACAACAGGCCGACCCCGGGCTGCGCGAACACCCGCTCCACGATCAGCGCGCCCGAGAACAGCGCGGGGAGCGACTGCGTGACGACCGTGACCAACGGGAACAGCGCATTCTTCACCGCGTGCCCCCACAACACCCGGCGCTCGTCGAGGCCCTTCGCGCGCGCGGTCTGCACGAACGGCTCCTCGAGCGCTTCGCGCGTCGCGTTGCGCACGAAGCGACTCCACCGCGACACGAACACGATCATCAGCACGCCGACCGGGAGCACCGCGTGGTGGATGCGCCCGAGGAGGCCGTCGTCGGTCACCGAGGACACGCCGCTCGCCGGGAACCACCCGAGCGTCACCGCGAACACGAACACCGCGAGGAGGGCGGTCCAGTGACCGGGTGTGGAGAGGCCGAGGAACGTGAGCGCGCGCGCGACGCGATCGAAGCGCGCGTCCTGGGCCGCCCACGCCCCGAGCGGGACGGCGACGAGGAGCGACAACAACATCGCGGGGAACATCAGCGCGAACGTCACTCCGAACCGCCGCCACAACAGCGGCGCCACGCGTTCGCGGTGGACCGACGACCACCCGAGGTCGCCGAAGAGGAGGCCTTCGCCGCCCGGCCACCACGCGCAGACCGCGTCGTGCCGGCCGACGAGCCAGCAGCCGTACCGTGCGAACCCCGAACGATCGAGGCCGCGCAGCGTGCGGATCCGATCGATCGCTTCGGCGGAGAGCGACGGGTTCTGCGCGAGGATCTGGTCCTCCACGCTCCCCGGCATCACGTGCAGGAGCGCGAACGACGCCGCGGAGAGCGCGAACAGCGCGAGCACGATCCCGAGCGCGCGCTTCAGCAGACGCACCGTCGTTGCACCTTTCTCGCGCGCGTGACCACCATCGCGCCCCATGGAAGCAAAGGCTACGCCGCCGCTCGCCGACGTGCGACTTCCCGACGGCGTCGTCGACCACCCGCCGGCGCGCGCCGGAGCCCTCGCCCGCCGGCTGCGCGTCATCGACGACGCCCTCGACCGCGCCGGCTACGCCCGGGTCTTCACGCCGACCTTCGAGCTACTCGACGTCCTCGAACCCGGCCTCGGCGAGATCGCGAAGCGCGCGGTGTTCCGGGTCGTCGACCCCGCCTCCGGGGAAGTGGTGGTGCTCCGCCCGGACTTCACGGCGCAGGTCGCCCGCATGGTCTCGGCGCGCCTCGCCGAGCGCGTGCGACCGCTCCGCCTCTCGTACAGCGGCCGCGTCGCGCGGGCCCGCGATCCCCTCGGCCGCGACCTCTTCTCCCGCGATCTCTTCCAGACCGGCGTGGAGCTGATCGGCGCGGACGCGGCGTGGGCGGACGTCGAGATCCTCGCGCTCGCGCTCGACGTCTTCGCGCGCCTTCGGACGCCGGTGACGATCGCGATCGGGCACGCGGCGTTCGTCGACTGCCTGCTCCCCCCGGGCGCGAACGAGCGCAAGGTCCGCGACGCCCTCGCCGAGAAGGACGCCGCGGCCGTGCAGCGCCTCGCGCCGGCCGTCGCGCCGCTCTTGGATCTGTACGGAGACCACGCGGTGCTCGACGAGGCGCGCCGCGTCCTCGCCGATGCCCCGGAGGCGGTCGGCGCCGCGATCGATCGCCTCGAGACCCTCGCCGACGCCGTGGAGCGCGTGGCGCCGAACGCCCGCCTCACGTTCGACCTCGGCGAGCAGCGCAGCCTCGGCTACTACACGGGCCCGTTCTTCCACGGCTACGTCGAGGGCGCGCCCGACGCCGTCCTCTCCGGCGGTCGATACGATCGCCTCCTCGGGCGGTTCGGCTCCGACGAGCCCGCGATCGGGTTCGCGATCGACGTGGGCGCCCTCCCCGATCGCGCGGACGACGAAGCCCCGCGCGGCGTCGTCGTGGCCGACGACGAGCCGCTCGCCCCCGAGGTCGTGAAGCTGGTGGAGTCATTGCGGGAAGCGGAAGGTCGCGCGGTGGTCGTCGCCCCGCGTGAGGCGGAACGCTACGCCGAGGACCACGGGTTCCGCGCCGTGGTGACACGTGACGGCCGGTAACGATCGCTCGCGTCGCGCACCGAGGTGTCATAGGCTTCCGCTCGCTTTGATCCGGGCGTCCGCCATCTTCGCGACGTCGGCCGCGCTCCTCGCGGCGGCCCCGGCGTATGCGGAGCCCGCGACGACCTCCATCGCCGTGGCCGCGCGCGGCGCGCCCGTGAAGGGCAAGCAGGCCGCGCGCCTCGTCGACCTGATGCGCGACGCGGCCGCCGAGCGCAAAGAGCTCGTCCTCTTCGACGCCGAGCGGGAGCGCCGCGTCTTCGCGACGCCGGCGCCGCGGAGCCCCAAGTCGGCGGTCGAGCGCGCGACGAG
>JAUHYN010001115.1 GCA_030426505.1 bacterium
CGAGCCGGCGTCGACGCCGAAGCCCGCGTCGCGCATGGAGCCGGCGTCGACGCCGAGGCCTGCGTCGCGCGCGCCTGCGTCGACGCCAAGGCCTGCGTCGCGCGCGCCCGCGTCTGTGTCCGAGCCCGCGTCCGAACCCGAGCCCGCGTCCGATCCGGAGCCCGCGTCCGATCCGGAGCCCGCGTCCGATCCGGAGCCCGCGTCCGACCCCGTTCCCGCGTCCGACCCCGTTCCCGCGTCCGAGACCCCGCCCCCGTCCACCGGGAGCACGGCGCCGTCGAGGCGCACCGCCGCGTCGTCGCCGGCGTCCGGGAACGTCACGCCGCCGCCCGGCCGATCGCCGCACTGACAGGCGGTGGCCATCACCACCACGAGCAACCCCATCAGCGGCCGACGCATCGCGCACGACCCTACTGCCTCGACCGCGCGCCCACGTTCCCCCGCCTGACGGATGGGGCGGCCGACCGGGCGTCCTGCGCCCCGTCGGCCGCCCACCCTGATCGGGCCTGGCGTGCACCGAGGGGGCGCGATCGCGTCGATCGCCGCGCCGCGCTCCGCCCCGCTCCAGCCCGGGCCGCGCTTCCCCGGTGGGCCATCGGACCTAGTCACCTGTGTCGGTGATTCCTTGCGTATATCGCGAGTCGAGTTTTGTGCCTGGTGCCCGCGTGAGGAGGGCGCATACCGGGCGTACGCAACCGACGAGAGCCGAAGGCGGCGCGGGCAGCAGGTGCAAAAGGCGGCCGCGAGATGCGTGAGGAATTACTGACGCAGGTGACTAGCAACGCGCGCGCCCGCCCCGCCGATACCAGCGAAGGGCCTTCGCGTCCGCGTCGTTCGATGAGCTTCCGCATCCTCCCCTTCGCGCGCGTCCGCGCCGGCGCGCCGCTCGACGCGACCGAGCCGGCGAGCCCGGCGCACGCCTCGACCCCCGACGCGCCCCGCACGACCGAAGCCCCGACGAAGAAGAGGCCCGGCTGGCGCCTCCCGAAGAGCGCGGTCGCCGCGGTGATCGGCGCGGGCGCGTTCTTCATGGGCGTGAACGTCTCGCAGCACCACGGCGTGCCGCTCGAGCTCGTCCCGGGCGCCGACGCCGCGCAGGTCGCGCAGCCCGCGGTCGCGCCGGGGATCATCCCGCTCGAGGAGCGACAAGAGACGCTCGAGCGCGAGCTCCTCGCGATCGACGACGGCATCGCGGCCGGCGTCCCGGGCGGACAGCTCGCGGTCGACAGCGCGCGGCGGCTCGTCGACCACTACGCCCTCGACCCGCGCCTCTCCGATCAGGATCGCTTCGACGTCGTCATGACCGATCTGATGGCGCTGCACGTCGGCCACCGCTTCGCGCGCACCGTCGACGGCACGCCGCTCTTCGACGGCACGCCGACCACGCAACGCATCGTCGACTACATCGAGACGATGAACGCCCGCGTCCCGGGCGGGCTGAACGGCACGATCGATCCCACCGACGGCGCTGATCTCAAGGGCGAGTACCAGGACGGCGGCAACAACCAGCTCGTTCACATCCTCTTCTACGTCGGCCTCGCCTACGGCGAAGGCGACACCCGCCTCGCGAAGCTCGGCGCCGTCCAACACGAGGCGATCGACCCGTGGGGCGACTGGGGCGACCTCAAGTCCGGCCTCGCCGGCTCCGATCTCGGCAAGACCCTCCGCACCATCCGCGACGAGGGACGCACCGGCGCCTACGACGCGCTCCCCACCGTGCTCGCCGGCTTCCTCCTCGAAGACGCGAGCGCCCACGGCCCCGACGCCGTCGACATCGCGAACCACTTCGAGGCCCGCGAGACGAACGACGACCTCATCGAAGGCATCTGGCGCACCATCCACTTCCTGCCGCCCAGACACTGACCGATGCGCGGCCCGAACGTCGACGCGGCGGCGTCGACAGGTCGTGCTCACGCGACCAACCTGGATCGGTGCCGCGTCACGTCTGGCGAGGGATCCTGCTCGGCCTTGCGTTGGCCCTCTCCCCGGGCGCCATTGCAGGGCCAATCACCGGAGCGTTCATCGGGAGCTGCCTCGGGCTCTTGGTCGGCGTCTCGATCCTGATCCTCGTGGGGCCGCGCTTCCGCAACGTCATCGTGGCGGAGATCGAGCGCAAGCTCACCGAGCGACGCGCGCGCCGCCTCGCGGGAGCGTCCGTCCCCCGAGCGTGAGAACTCGCGGCGAACGTGCTCAGATCCACGGGCGGCCCCGATGCTCCTCCCCGCCCTCAAGATCCTCGCGTTCCTGATCGTCGCGGTCCTCTGCGCGCGCGCCGCGCACCTCCAGAAGAACGACGCCCCACCGTTGTCGCCGCGCGCGTTCGCCGCGACGCTGGCTTCCTGCTTCCGCGCCATCCGCGCGCGCGGGCGGAGCGCGCCACCGCGGGCGTGGCGCGCGATCGGGTGGGTCTTCGTCGCGGTGGTGTGCCTCGCGCTCGCGGTCGCGCGCGCGATCGACGTCGACGCCCTCGTCCGCTCCAACGCCGCCGACCTCCCGGAGGCGGTCTACGAGGGCCGCCGCGGGATCCAGCGCGTGCTCGTCCTCGCGTTCGCGGGCGTCGGCGCCGCGGCGCTCGCGCTGACCGCGTTCCGCCTCCGCCGCGCCCCGCACCTCGCCCTCGCGTTCGCCGCCGCGCTCTCCCTGATCGCGTACACGGCCACCCGGTGGGTCTCGCTGCACGCGGTCGATCGGGTGATCGGTCGCGCCCTCCTCGGCGTCCGCATCAATACCTGGATCGAGCTCGCGGCCCTCGCCGCGATCGCCGTTGCCGCCGTTACGAGCCGCCCCCGCCCCCGCGCGTGATCGGCCCGCTGGGAGGCCCCGCGGGAACCCAACGGTTCCCCGCGCGGGAACCCAACGGTTCCCCGGCGCCCGCGAAAGGCACACGGGCGGCCTGGCACGCCGCCTGCTCAGACGATGGGCCATGAAGTACAGCACCCTGCTCCCGTCCCTGTCGCTCGCGTTCTTCGCCGTCGCGTGTGGCGAGCCGTCGCCGGTCGTCGTCGGGCAAGTCGAGAGCGCGACGCTCTCCCGCGCGCTCACCGCCGCGTCGCACGATGACTGGGACGACGACGACGACTACGAGCCCTCCGGCCGCTCCATCGAGCTGATCGTGAACGGCGAGCTCACCGAGGTCCGCCTCGACGACAACGACGTCTTCGTCC
>JAUHYN010001116.1 GCA_030426505.1 bacterium
TCCACCGCCACCGCCGACGCCGATCACCTTGATCTCCGCGTCGTTCCGGATCACTTCCTCGAATTCGAACATTGATAGACTCCTCGGTTTCTCTCTCGCCTAGAAGATCTCACTGATCCACTTGCGCATTTTCTCTTTCGTTCGTCCGAACTTGTTTTCGGGTGCGCGCACGAGCTTCCCGTTCATGCTCTGCGCCCCGTGGAGAATCAGTCCGACGCCTGTGGCGTGTACTGGGCTCCGTACGACGTCGACCAGACCCCCGACGTCCCGCGGAATTCCGATGCGAATCGGCAGGCCTAGCACGTCCTCCGCGATCTCGGCAATTCCAGAAAGTTGCGACGTCCCGCCGGTCAAAACCACACCGCTGGCGAGCAGATCTTCGTACGCCGTATTTCGAATCTCTTCGCGGACGAGCTGGAAAATTTCTTCCACCCGCGCCTCGATGATCTCACAGAGGATCTGCCTGGATAGCGCGCGCGGCCGTCGGCCGCCCACGGACGGGACCTCGATCATCTCCTCGGCGTCGACCTGCTCGACGAGCGCGCACCCGAACTCGCGCTTGATCTGCTCCGCCTCGTTCTGGGGCGTGCGGATGCCGAGCGCGATGTCGGTCGTGAGGTGGTTGCCGCCCAGCGGCAGCACCGACGTGTGGACGATCGCGCCCTCCGAGTAGATCGCGAGGTCGGCCGTGCCGCCGCCGATGTCGACGAGGCACACGCCCAGGTCCTTCTCGTCCTCGGTGAGGACCGCCTCCGCGCTCGCGAGCTGCTGCAGAACGATCGCCGCGACGTCGAGGCCGGTGCGGTTCGCGCACTTGATGATGTTCTGCGCGCTGGTCGCCGCGGCCGTGACGATGTGGACCTTCGCCTCGAGCCGCACGCCGTGCATGCCGAGCGGCTCCTTGATGCCGTCCTGGTCGTCGATCAGGTACTCCTGCGGGAGGATGTGGATCACCTCGCGGTCCATCGGTATGGCGACCGCCTTCGCGGCGTCGATCACCCGCGCGACGTCCATCTCGCGGATCTCTTCGTCCTTCACCGCGACGATGCCGTGGCTGTTGAAGCCGCGGATGTGCCCGCCCGAGATGCCGGTGTAGACCGTCGACACCTCGCAGCCGGCCATCAGCTCCGCCTCGTCCACCGCCTCGCGAATCGACTCCACCGTCGACGCGATGTTGATCACCACGCCCTTGCGGAGGCCCTTCGACGGTGACGTGCCGATGCCGATCACGTCGATGCCGTCCGGCGTGACCTCACCGACGATCGCGCAGATCTTGGTCGTCCCGATGTCCAACCCGACGACGATGTTCTCGTTCTTACCCATGGCTCCTACTCCCGCTCAGCCGCCTCTCGACGCCCTCAGAGCGCCGATTCCAGGCGCGCGACCGCCCGATCCTTCCGCTGCTGGCCGTCCAGCATGATGGTCGAGGCCGTCACGCCGCGCGCTTCGAGCGCGGCCTTCACCTGATCCAATCGCTGGAGACGATCGCCCCACGGAGGGTGCCCGACCACGACCCGCGTCGTGTCGTCCGGCTCCGTGAACGACAGCCCGACGGCGGTGTCCACGTGGATCTCCGCGATGCGCGGCGCCGTCCCTCCCAGTGAGGCATCCAACTCCTCGAGGAAGCGCAGCGCGAGCAACAACTTCGCCCGCGACTCGCCCTCGTCCGTCTCGATCTCGTCGCGCGACAGGCCGGTCACGATCGGCAACGACTCGCGCTCGCCAGGCGAGTAGCGCTTCACGATCGCGCCCTTCGCGTTGGCGTAATAGAGGTGGTCGAGCGCGACGAGCACGCGCGGCTCGTGCTCCACGACCATGAGCTCGACGCCGCGCGGCCAGCGACGCGAAACCGTCGCCTTCGCCACCCACGGGTGGGCCTCGACCATACGCGCCGTGGCCTCGGCGTCCAGTGCCATGAGGTTGTCGCGCAGCTCGATCCCCGAGAGGTGGACGATCGACGACTCCGACGCGCGGAGGTTCCCCGTCACCTCGATGCGCTCCAGCTCGAAGAGCTCGCTCGACTCGAGGTACTCCGACGCTTCGAGGCTCCCGACGCCGAGCGCCGCCGCGGCGACCAGGCCGAGCACGACCTTGCCGACGGTGAAGAACGCCCGCTTCTTCGGCTCCGCCTCCACACCGCGACGTCGTCGGTTCCGGCGGACGCGCTGCTTGACGCCGCGAACCGATGCGCGATCCGTGAGGGAGCTCGAGCGCGGTCTCGTGCTGATCGAACTGCTCACTGTCGTGCTCCTCTTCATGACCTAGTTTTGAAATGATCGTGTCGCCGTGTTCTCCCGCGACCGATCAATCTTCTTGCTCGAGTTCCGATCCACGGCTCGATCGATTCGATCCGATCGAGTCGATTCGAGCGAATCTGCTCGCCGTCCCTCCTCGATTCGTTCGACGCTCCCGACCACGAAACCTGCCTCCCCGAACGTCGGAAAATCGCTCCGGTCTCCGCACCTCGCATCCCCGAAGATCTCATCCATCACTTCAAACTTCAGATCGCCTGACTGAAGTCCTGATCTCGATGAGATAGCGTTCGATGTCAACGTGAGGAACTCGACCCCTTCGATCCCCGACGGGTGGAGCCTACCCGAAGGTGGATCCGCTTCATAGGGGGAGCAAGGCAAGTATGTTGAAAAAAATTGGACTTTCGGGGATCGCAGTCTTCACCACACGGGATCCTGTGTAGCCTTTTTCATGATCCCTGAAACGATCCGATCGATCCGTCCGCGAGATCTCGATCGAAACCTCACCCAGATCGCGATCGATCATTCAGCGTTGGGACGCGACGCGAGCGCGGAAACCACGAGGCGCCCGGCGCGACCGATGTCGCCCGCACCGAACGCGATGACCAGATCGTTCTCGCGCGCCTCTTCGACGAGATCCGACACCGCTGACTCGACGCTGTCGGTCTCCCGCACGTCGCGGTGTCCGTGTCGACGCACGACGTCCACGAGCGCGCCGCGATCGACGCCCTCGATCGGGGCCTCCCCCGCCGCGTAGATCGGCGTGACGATCACGACGTCCGCGTCGTTGAACGCCGTCGCGAAGTCTTCGAGGAGGTTCTTCGTACGCGAGTAGCGGTGCGGCTGGAACGCGACCACGATGCGTCGCCCCGGATACGCCGCGCGCGCGCCGGCGAGTGTCGCGC
>JAUHYN010000044.1 GCA_030426505.1 bacterium
ACATCATCGAGCAGGTCACTGGCTCCGACTACGTGGACTACGTCATGGCGAACATCATGAACCCGCTCGGCCTCGATGCGAGCACCATTGCCATCTCACAGCAGGCGGGCGACATGTGGCGCCACGAGTACGACGGCAACGGCGAGCTCGTCCCGTTCGTCCACGTCTCGGACACCACGGGCCTCGGTGCGGGCGGCTGGAAGCTGAGCGCGGGCGACCTCGTGCGGCTCATGCTCGCCACCGACGAGCGCACGAACCACCCCGACATCCTGACGCCGGCGTTCAACCAGCTGATGGAGTCGCGGCCGTACCCGGCCGGGAGCAACTACGCGCACGGTTGGGCCTCGAACGGTGCGAACAAGCTCGCGCACAACGGCGCGCTCGGCGGCGGCATCACGTACATCGGTAAGTACGGCCCGACGCACCCGAAGACGAACGGCGCCGACATCACGGTCGCGGTCTGCGCGAACGTGAGCGTCAGCAAGGAGCGCGACGGCGACACGTTGCTCTACGGGTTGGCGGAGAAGATCGCGGACATCGTCGGCGGCACGTGGATCTACAGCGGCTACGACCTGCACTGAGTCGGGTTGGGGAGCGCGCTCGGCACCGTGAGTGGTGCCGGGCGCGCTCCTTCAGTTCGAGGCGGGCGTCGCGTGGCCCGACGGGGGCTCCGGCGCTGCTTCGTCCTTCGGCTGCTTCGCGCGCTTCGGCACGGTGCGCAGGTTGAGCAGCTTCCTGAGGTCCTCGAAGATCGAGTACATCGTCGGCACCATCACCAGGGTGAGGACGGTCGCGACCGCGAGCCCGAAGATCACCGCGATGGCCATCGGACCCCACCACTGCGCGCTCGTGCTCCCGACGATCCACTTGAACTCCCGGAAGTCGAACGACAGCCCGATCGCCATCGGGATGAGGCCGAGCATCGTGGTGGCCGCGGTGAGGATGACCGGACGGAAGCGTGTCATGCCCGCGGTGACGAGGGCCTCGTACATCCCGACGCCCTGCACGCGGAGCTGTTGCACGTAGTCGAGCAACACGATCGCGTTGTTCACCACCACGCCCGCGAGCGAGATCACCCCCAGTCCCGTCATCATGATCCCGAACGGCGTCCCGGTGAGGACGAGGCCCCACAGCACGCCGATCAGCGACAGGATGACCGACGCGAGGATGATCAACGGCAGGTCGAACCGGTTGAACTCGGCGACCAGCACGATGAGGATCAGGAAGAGCGCGATGAGGAACGCGTTCGACAGGAACTCCTGTGCGTCGCGCTGCTCGTCGTTGGCGCCACCGAGTCGGAGGAAGTTCCCCGCCGGGACCTCCGCATTCTCGATGTACTTGATGACTTCCGCGCGCACCGCGTTCTCGTTGAAGCCCTCTTCGACGTCGCCGCTGATCGTGACCACGAGCTTCCTGTCGATGTGCTTGATCGCGCCGCTGCCACCCGCGAGCTCGTACGACGCGAGCGTCGAGAGCGGCACGGGGAACGTGTCCGGGCTGGTGTCGAGCCGGCCCGGGATACGGAGCCCGAGGACGGCCTGCAGGTCGTCGCGGAACTCCGGCGCGATGCTCACGACGATGTCGTACTCGTCTTCGCCGTCACGGATGGTGCTCGCGATCTGACCGGCGACCGCCGTGCGGATCGTGCTCGCGACCGTGCGCGTGTCGGCGCCGACGCGCTTCGCCGCGCCGCGGTCGATGCGCAATCGGAGCTCGGGTCGCCCGACGCGGTAGTCGTCGGAGAGGTCCGTGACGCCCGGGATGGCCGCGAGCTCACGGCGCACGCGCGCCGCGATGCGACCGACTTCGTTGAAGTCCTCGCCGGAGATCTCCACCGCGACCGGCTTGCCGACGGGCGGTCCCATGCGCTCCTTCTCGATCGCGATCTCCGCGCCCGGGACTTGCGAGATCTCGTGGCGAAGCTTGTCGATCGTCTCGGGCGTGGGCTCGACGCGGACCTTCTCGCCTTCCTTCGCGGTGTTCTTGTCCGGGAGGAAGTCGAGGGTGATGCGCGCCATGTGCGGCACCGCCTGCGAGCCCTCCATCGGGTTGCCGCCGCCGGAGACGCCGGTCTCCGCGACGTAGAAGTCCACGTTCTCGGCCTTCACGAGGTACGCCTCGATCTGACGGACGATGTCGTCGGTCGCGTCGATGTCGGTGCCGTCCGGCGCGCGGATCGAGATCGTGGCGCGCTCCGGGTCGGTCTCCGGGAAGAACTCCGTGCCATGGTTCAGGAACCCGTACGCGACGAAGGTGCCGATCAGCGTCACGAACCCGAGCGTCGCCGAGATGTACCGGTGATCGATCGAGGCCTTCAGGATGCGCTGGTAGAACCGCATCACGGCGTTCGTCGGGATGCCGCTCTCGTCCACCGGCTTGCCGGTGCGCTTCATCATCCCGCCCGCGATCACGGGGAGCACGACGAGCGCGACGACCAACGATGCGATCAGCACCGTGACGACCGTCTTCGGCATGTACCCCATGAACTGGCCCATGATGCCGGTCCAGAACACGAGGGGGAGGAACGCCGCGACGGTGGTCGCGGTCGAGGCGGTGACCGCGCCGGCGACCTCGCGCGTCCCGTCGATGGCGCCCTCCTTGAGGCTCTTACCCATCTCGACGTGACGGTAGATGTTCTCGACGATCACGATCCCGTTGTCGACGAGCATGCCGAGCGCGAGGATCAACGAGAACAGCACCATCATGTTGAGCGTGAAGCCCAACGCGTTCAGCACGAGCAGCGCGAGCAGCATCGACAGCGGGATGGCCGCCGCGACGAACAGGCTGTTGCGGATGCCCATCGCGAACAGGAGCACCGCGATGACGAGGATCAGCGCGGTGATGATGCCGTTCTCGAGTTCCGCGACCATGTCGCGGATCTGCTTCGACTGGTCGCCGACGATTCGATACGAGACGCCCTGGGGCCACGTCTTCGACTGCTCGGCCGCGAGCTCCTTCACGGAGTCCGCGATCTGAAGGATGTTCGCACCGGTCCGCTTGGTCACGGCGATCGAGACTGCGGAGCGACCGTTCATGCGCGCGTAGCTCTCGCGCTCCTTGAACTCGTCCTCGATGCGGGCGACGTCGCGCACGAATACCGGGCGATCGCCGACGCGCTTGATCGCGACGCCTTCGATCTCCGAACCGACGACGAACTCGCCGGGCACGCGCAGCAGGAACTTCGCGTCGCCTGACGTCACGTCGCCGCCGGGGATGTTGACGTTCTCGGCGCCGATCGCATTGACGACGTCCTGGAGCTGCAGGCCGAAGTGCTGCAGGCGGAACGGATCCACCTGCACCTTGATCTCACGCTCGCGCCCGCCCGTGATCTTCGCTTCGAGGACGCCGTCGACGCGCTTGATCTTCTCTTCCATGTCCTCGCCGAGGTTCTTGAGGACGGCGTCGTCCACGGGACCGGCGAGGGTGAGGATGAGGATCGGGAAGTCCGAGAACGACACCTCGCGGATGTCGGTCTCTTCGGCTTCGTCGGGGATCTTCGCGCGCGCGCGGTTCACGCGGTCACGGACGCGCTGGAGCGCGTCTTCGATGACGACCTCGGGCTCGAACTCGAGCGAGATGATCGACGCGCCCTCGGCGGACGTCGAGGACATCTTCTTCACGTCCTTCACGGACGTCAGCTCGTTCTCGATCGGCGTGGTGATCAGCGTCTCGATGTCCTTCGCGGAGACGCCGATGTAGACCGTCGAGATCATGACGACGGGAATATCGACGTCCGGCGCGGCCTCGCGCGGCATGTCCACGTAGGTCTGCCACCCGAAGATGATCGTGCAGACGACGAGGAGCCCCACGACGGAGGCTTTTTCGATCATCGATTTGAGCATTACTCGTCTCCGAAGACCACTTGGCCGTTCTTGCAGCAACGCCCCTCGCGGCCCACGAGGAGTCTGTCGCCGTCCGCGAGCTCGCGGTGGCCGGTGACGACCACGCGATCGCCGACATTGATGCCCGACTTCACGAGCACCTGACCGCGGACGATCCCGCCGAGCTCGACGTCGCGCCACTTGGCGACGCCGTCCTGCTCCACGAACACGCCGTTGCCGTCGAGGCGCGTGACGAGCACGTACTGCGGGATCGAGATGTCGTCGCCCGCGACGGGGATCTTGGCGCGCACCGTCGCGATCATGCCGGGGCGCAGGCCTGCGTCCTCGTTCGGGACCTCGACCAGCACTTCGAACGTGCGTGTGTTGAGACTCGCCGCCGGGTTCACCCGTTCGATCACACCGTCGAAGACACCGGAGCGTGCGTCGGTCGTGACGCGCACCTTCATACCCTTCGTGACGTTCACGACGTCGCGGTCGGCCACGGACAGGTTGACGTGAATCGGGTCGATGCGCACGACTCGGGCGACGGCGCCGCCCGGCATCAGGACCTCGCCGCGCTCCACGCGACGATCCGCGACGACGCCGGGGAAAGGCGCCCGGACCACGGACCGCTGCGCCTCGATCTCGGCGAGCCTGTACATGGCTTCGGCGTTCTCCTTCGTGAAGCGCGCGCCGTCCCGGCGCGTCTTCGCGACGCTATTGCCGGCGCGCTGGATCGCCTCGTAGTCGGTCGTCGCTTGGTCGAGCTGGATCTTCGCCTGCTGGAGGCGGACCTCCGCGGTCGATCGATCGACGGTAGCGAGCGCCTGGCCGCTCTTCACCTTGTCGCCGATCTCGACGTAGACGTTCTCCACGAACCCGCCACGCGGCGACGCGAGCATCGCCGTCTTGCTGCCCACGACCTCACCCGGGAGGATGAGATCGAGCATCGCGTCGCTCGGGTTGATCGTCGCGATCTCCACGCGCGTCGCGCGCGCTTTCGGCGCGACCTTGTCGCTCTTGGCGCGTTCGCCCGCAGGCTCCGCACCCTTCGAGTTGCCCTCGGCGGGCGAGCAAGCCGCCGCCGCGAGGGCGAGCATCAGTAGCTTCGCCTTCTTCATTTGTCGTCTCCTTCGTGCAGCCGGCCGAGCGCCCGATCGAGTCGTGCTCGGGCGAGGCGAAGATCCAAGTGTGCGTTGATGAGCTGGAGCTCGGCTCCGCGGAGGTCTTGCTCGGCGAGGAGCAGTTCTCGCGTGGTGCCTTGTCCGGCGTCCAGCAGTTTCTTGCGGTCGTCGAAAGCGCCTACGGCGGCCTCGAGGCCCTCCCGTGCGGCGAGGATCGATGCGCGCGTCGATTCGAGCTGCGCGACCGCACTCGCGACCTCGACTGCGATCAGGTCCGTGATCGCGACGATGTCGCTCTCGACCAGCGCGACGTCGCGCTCGGCGTTGTCCCAGTTGGCCTTGCCGACGACGGCGTCGTTGGGCGACCAGCGAAGGTTCACGCCGATCTGCCAGGTCAGATAGAAGTTCTGCGGGTCGATGAACACGCGCTGGTTCGGCTGCGCGTACGTCGCCGAGCCGTCGATCGTGAGTCGCGGGAAGACCGCGACGCGCTCGAGCTTGGCGTAGCTCGCCGTGACGTCGACGAGCTTGCGGAGCGCCTTGATCTCCGGGCGATTGGCGACCGCTTCGCCGATCGCCTCGTCGATCGACGGGACGACGCCGCCCGTCTCCGACAACAGGTCTTCGCCGTGCTCGAGCCGGACCGTCTCGTCGTGCAGCGCGCGCCGAAGTCGTGCGTGCGCGACCACCACCATCCCCTTCGCCGATTCGAGCTGCACGCGGGCAGCCGCCGCGCGCGCCTTCACCTGGAGGACGTCGCCGCGCGTCTGCAAGCCGGCTTGCTCGAGGTTCTCGAGGTCGGCGACCTGCTGCGAGAGGACCTCGACCGAGGTGCGCGCGACGACTTCGGCGGCTCGCGCGCGCACGGCGTCGAGGTAGACCTGCACCGCACCGAACGCGACCTCCTCGCGCTTCGCGGCGAGCTGATGACGTTGGACTTCCTCCGTCCCGACGACGGCGTCGTAGCCCGGGATGATGCGGAGGAAGTAGTCGCTCGCGGGGATCGACATCCTCGCATCGAGCGCGTAGCTGTCGAGCGGGAAGTCGAAGGGGAAGGGGGATTGGCTGGTGTCGACCGGCGACAGGCGGTTGTACCCCGCCGACAGATCGACGCGCGGCGCGTAACCGCTGTACGCGACGTCCGCTTCCTCCGCGGCCTTCTGGTACTCGACCTGGGCCTTCTGCGCCTCCGGAGACGTCTCGAGCACGCGCCGGATCACCTCGTCGGTCGTGAGTCCGCCGGACGTCGGCTCCAACACCGACATCACCTCGGACGATTGTGGCGCCGCGCTCGTGAGGAGCACGGCGCACCATAGAGCGGCGCTCATGGCCGGAGTCCTTTCAGAATCAGTTTCGTCATCACTGGAACTTTGTCGGCGAGCTTCGTCTCGCCCCCCTCGCTGAGCCACTGCACGAAGAAGCCGTGCATCACGCCCCACACGTAGAAGCCGACGTCCTCGAGCGCGTGGTCGCCGAGCTCTTCGTCGCTCGAGTGCTCGTCGATCCAGTCGCAGATGGCGCGGATGAACGAGACCTCGGAGCGGACCATCGTCACGTTGGCTTCTTCGGACGGCATACACCCGTGGTGCATCTTCGACATGAAGACCAACGCGTCACGGTGGGCCTCGATGAACTCGAGCAGGCGCATGAAGAGGAGCTCGAGGCGCTGCTCGAAGGTCATGCTCGGCGGCAGCGATCGCGCGAAGACCTCGGTAGCGTGGGTGGAGAGCTGCTCGATGATCGCGGCGAAGATGTCTTCCTTGCCGTCGAAGTACGTATACAGAGAGGACGCCGTGAAGCCGCAGGCCTCCGCGATGGCGCGCATCGTCGTGGCGTCGTACCCGGCCTCCGCGAAGCAGCGCGCGGCGGCCATCGTGATCTGCTGGCGCTGGTGATCGGCCAGGCGAGCCCGGCGCTCCGCCTTGGCCTCCTTGGTCGCATCCCGCGGCATCGGCCGGCATATGACGAACGCTCGTTCGGAGCGTCAAGCTGATTGTTTTACTATTTCGAACCCGGGTTTGTTCTACTGTCCCTACCGTAAGGTCTGCGGATCGGCCTCCGCAAGTGACTTCTCGAGGTCGGCGGCCTCGCGGGCGAGCGCCTCGTAGCGGTTCGGCTTGCTCCGTCTAACGGCGCCGTCCAACGCCTTCAAGCGATCGTGTAGCGCTTTGGACGCTTCGGGCGCCAGACGCCGCCGCGCGCCCTCGTAAGATCGGCGGAGTCGCCGCGCCTTGCGCTTCAACAGGCTCCGCGTGATCGCCACGGACCGAGTCGCCTCGATGAGGTTGGCGAGGGTCGCGGTCGCCTCTTCCGTGGTCTGGTCCTCGCGCGCCGTGCGCCACGCGCGCGCGAGCTTGCGCGTCGAGCGTAGGCCCTCGAGGTCCACCAGCGACAGCCCGCGCTGCGAGAGCACGTGCCCGAGCGTGAACTCCAGCTCCGGGACCGACAGCCGCGGCGGCGTCGGGGCGGCGGTCGTCTTCGGGGCGCGCCGCCGCCGACGCCGCACCTTGCGATCGATGCCCCGGCGGTCCGGGCGGTGATCGAGGCCCAACGGGATAAGGTATGGGAGCGCGGGCGGCGCCGGGGTCGGCGCGACCGCCGCGGCGGGGGCCGCGACCACGCGCTCGGTCGGCGCGAACCGCGGAAAGCCGACGACGACCGCGCCCGCCAGCAGCACCACCACCGCGAGCACCGCGAGCAGCGTCCCGCGACGCGCGGGCGCCGTCGAGGCGACGACCGCTGGCTCCGAGCCCTCGTGTGTCGGTTGCGGCGGGGCCTCGGCTTCGAGCTGGCTGAGCTTGCCCGACTCGGGCGCGTCGAAGCCGGAGGTCTCGACCGCCTCACGGAACGACGGGTCCGCGAGGTGCGCGGGCGCCGAGTCGTACAGCGAGGCCGAGACCGAACGCGGCGCCGCCTTGCGCACCGGCGCCTCCTCGGGCGGCTCCTGCGCGAGCGTGAGGCCGGAGTCGCTGCGAGGGAAGGGGGACAGCGGCGGCTCGTCGTCGGCGAGTGGCGGGATCTCGAGGTCGCTCGCGACGTCGGGCGGCGCGCCGGAGGGGCGGGGGCGTTCGGTCGGGATGTCGTCCTCGACGACCGACGGGAACGACGGCGCGAGATCGTCGAAGCACGCGTCGAGCAGCGCGATCACTTCGGCGCCGGACTGCACGCGATCTTCGAAGTGCTTCACCAGCAGTCGATCGACGACGGCCTCGAGTCCGCCGGACGGAGGGAGCGGCGCCGGCTCGACGGTCGAGTGCATGACGAGCACGTCCGCGAGGACGTCGCCGGGGAAGGGCACCTCTCCGCTCAACATCTCGTAGAGGACCACCCCGAGCGAGTAGAGGTCCGCGGGGGGGCCGACGTCGGTGGCGCGCGCCTGCTCCGGTGACATGTAGCGCGGGGTGCCGACGATGCGCCCCGTGCCCGTCAGCTTCGCACTCATCGTGTCGTCCTTCACGCCGACGATGCCGAAGTCGAGGACGCGCGCGTGCTCGCGGCCGCGCACGCCGGAGAGCATGACGTTGGCCGGTTTCACGTCGCGAGGCGGCCCTCTTCCGCGACGAGATCTTCGAGCGTGTAGCCCTCGATGAACTCCATGACGAGGAACTCGAGGCCGTGCTCGGTCGAGCCGAAGTCGACGACGCTGACCACGTTGGGGTGGTTCATTCGGCTCATCGCGCGCGCCTCGCGGCGGAAGCGCGCGGAGAGGGAGTCGCTCGCGGCGAACTCGCCGTAGAGCACCTTGATCGCGAAGTCGCGGTCGAGCTGTGCGTGGCGGACGCGGTAGACGACACCCATCGCGCCGGTCCCCAGTCGCTCGACGAAGTGGTAGCGATCGATGCGCTCGCCGATCAGCGGATCGGCGGCGTCCTCGACGAGACGCGCCCCGTCGATCGAGCAGAACTCGTTGTCCACGTTGAACAACGAGCGACACTGCGGGCAGGACCGCATCGCGGGCGCATTATCCGTACGAGGCGAGAACACCACCAGGCCCGGTGCGATGCGGTGTCGGCGAAAGTAGGATCTGTCGAGATCTGACGCGCCGACGGTTCCTCGTGTTATGGCGCTCGGCATGGCCCAGCGCACCCTGAAGGTGGACAGTCCCTACACCGGTGAGATCGTCTTCGAGGCGCCGCTCACCGAGACCGCCGAGCTCGACGGCATCATGAGCGCGGCGCGACACGCGCAGGCGGAGTGGGCGGCGGTCCCCTTGGCGGAGCGCGTAGCGGCCCTCGGTCGGTTCGTCGACGCGTTCGAGGCGAAGCGCGCGCAGTACGCGAGAGAGATCACCGACTCGATGGGCAAGCCCCTGTCGCAGGCGAACGGCGAGATCAACGGGATGATCGATCGCTGCAAGCAGATGGCGTCGATCGCGGAGGCCGGGCTCGCCGACGAAGTGCTCCCGGCGAAGGAGGGCTTCGAGCGCTTCATTCGTCGCGAGCCCGTCGGCGTGGTCGTGGTGCTCGCGGCGTGGAACTACCCGCTGCTGATCGCGATCAACCCGACGGTCGCCGCGGTGCTCGCGGGGAACGCGGTGGTGCTCAAGCACAGCTCACGGACGCCGCGTTGCGCGGAGCAGATCGCGGAGGCGTTCGAGGCGGCCGGCGTGCCGAAGAACCTCGTGACCGCGATCCACACCTCGCACGAGACGGCCGAAGCGTTGGTCGCGCACCCGCTCGCCGGGTTCGTGTCGTTCACCGGATCGGTGTCGGGCGGGCGTCGCATCTACCGAGCCGTCGCCGAGTCGCGCTTCATCGACGTCGCGCTCGAGCTCGGTGGGAAGGATCCGGCGTACATCGCGGCCGACGCGGACCTCGACTTCACGATCGACAACGTGGTGGACGGCGCGTTCTACAACGCCGGCCAGAGCTGCTGCGGCATCGAGCGCGTGTACGTCGAGGCGCCCGTCTACGACCGCGTCGTCGAGGGCATCGTCGAGAAGACGCGCGGCTACGTGCTCGGCGATCCGACGGCGGAAGGCACGACGATCGGCCCGCTCGCGCAGCCGGGCGCGCCGGCGTTCCTCGAGGGCCAGGTCGCGGACGCGAAGCAGCGCGGCGCGCGCATCCTCGTCGGCGGAGGGCCGACCTCGCACGAGGGGCGCGGGCGCTTCTTCGCGCCGACCGTCGCGGCGGACACGGATCACGCGATGGCGATCGCGTCGGAGGAGAGCTTCGGTCCGGTGGTCGCGGTCGCGAAGGTGAGCGGTGACGACGACGCGATCTCGAAGATGAACGACAGCGCGTACGGGCTGACGGCGAGCGTGTGGACCGCGGATCAGGAGCGCGCGATGCGCATCGCGACTTCGCTGCAGGCGGGGACGGTGTTCATGAATCGCGCGGACTACCTCGACCCGCTGCTCGCGTGGACGGGGTGGAAGGACTCGGGGAAGGGCGTGTCGTTGTCGCGGCTCGGCTTCCACGCGGTGACGCGCGCGAAGAGCTATCACCTGCGGACGAAGATCCCGAAGTAGCTCAGCGCACGTACAGCTCGCGGTGCCCCGTCGTGTCGAAGTGGTAGGGGTACGTCGCGCGCAAGCCGTGGACGGCGGCCGGACAGTGGCGCCCGCGGCCCACGTTCGCGCCGCCGCAGATCGGGCTGATGCCCGCGGTGTCCCAGAGGACGAAGTCGAAGTTCGCGTTGGTGGTGGTGCCGCCCCAGCCGGTGTTGCTCAGCCACATCTGCGTGCGCCCGTTCGCGGTCCGCACGCCGCTCAGCGCGGTCGGGGTCGAGGCGCCTTCGCCGATCGACCAGCGAACCCACGCGCCCATCTGCCCCTGCCACGTCGCGTTGCCGCCGACGAAGAGGACCTGATCGTACGTGCTCCGGTGCCCGTCCGGGACGACGGGGCGAGCGATGGGATCCGTGGTGCGCGTCCTCAGCGGGTGCCCGCGCATCATCACGTTGCCGACGAGCAGATCGTACTCCGCTGACGCGACGCCGTTCGGCTTGTAGTGCGTGAGCATCCAGCCGCCGCCGTCGATCGTCATGTTGCAGTACACCTCGGACGGTGCGAGCGGCCCGGTGCCGTCGACGTCGACCGTGTATACGCCGTCGCCGTTGCTCTGACCGCTCTGCAGGATCGCGAGGCAGCTCGGCGGCTCGACTGGGACACACGCCGTGTCGATCGTGCGCGCGGGGAGCGCGGGCGCCGCCGCACCGTTGTAGCGCGCGGTCCCGTCGCCGACGGTGAGGTAGAAGTCGGCGTCGGTCGCGCCGCCGGACGCGGCGAAGTTCATCACGCGCGGGTAGAGCTGTTCGATCGCGATGGCCTCGTGCGGGTACGCGACGGGCTCCGGCAACGCGATCGCGTAGGGCAGCCCGTCGTAGTCGACGAAGCGCCGCGTCGGGGTGCTCGCGTCCATACCGACGTTGAAGAGCGCGCCGTCCATCGAGGCCGTGCCGCCGTACATCGGGCGGTGGATCTCGTGTCCGACCGCGTTCGAGCGGAACGTGTAGACGTCGTGCGGGGCCGCCGCCGTATCGAGGACCACCGGCGACGTGAACGTGATGTCGACGATCAGTCGCGCGGTGTTCGCGCTCGCGCCGTTCGTGTCGCTGTTGATCGACCCTTCGGCGCCGCCGAAGTACGCGCGCAGGTCCGGCGCGATGACGAACGTGAGCTCGGCGTCCGCTCCGGACGGCGAGAGCGAGGTGACGGTGCCGTTCACGTCGAGCGTCGCGGAGGCGGCGGCGCCCGCAGCGACGGGGAGGCGCAGGCCGAGGCCGCTGTGGATCGTGCCGCCGAGGGCGAGGACGTCGAACACGGCACGCACCGAGGACACGCCGGTCCCGTGGAGGCGGTATTCGTAGTGGTAGGCGACGACCACGTCGTTGAAGTCGAGGTCCGCGAAGTCGGGCCACTGGTCTTCGAACAGCAACGTGCCCGAGACGCCCTGGCCGGGCGCGTAGGCCACGCCGGTCGCGGTGGCGTCGCACGGGAACACGTCGAAGGCGTCGGCGACGCCGTCCTGGTCGGAGTCCTGGGCGACGGCGGTCGAGGCGAAACTGAGGATAAATCCGGCTGCCGCCGCACTAGGCGTCAACTTCGAGATCATTGGATTGCAGATATGATGCTGATGTTGCGATTCGTCAATCGAGGAATCACGTCGTCGGATGCAGGGTTCGGCCCCCTTCGGGGCGGCTCGGCGCTTTGGCGCCGGGCTCGGGTTCGTGACAGGCTGCCGCCGCCCGAGGGGGGCGCGACTTCTTGAGGCGATGGCTGACCGCGGCGCTGTGGAGCGCGGCCCTGAGTTCGATCGTCGTGACCCACGAGGTGGGTTGCGGGGCCGAGAGCTGCCTCGTCCCCGCCGGTGAAGCCTGCACGATGAAGTCGCCGTGCGAGGCGCTCGCGTACACGTGCGAGGCGCCTTTGGTCTCGGTGCGTCGCATCGGCGCCGACGATCCGGACATCCCTGAGGGCCTCGACGCGCTCGGTGCCGAGGGCGACGTCCTCCTCGAGAACGACTCCGTGCGGTTGGTGATCGACGCGATCGATCACCCGCACTTGGTCGCGCCGACGGGCGGGACGATCATCGACTTCGTCCCGCGCGCTGGCAACCGCGACGGCCTCGAGTCGATCTACACCGGCACCGGGTTGTTGCCAGGCGACGCCGCGAACTACAGCACGCTGGAGATCCTCGAGGGCGAAGGCTTCGCGGCGGTACAGGTACGCGGAACGTTGGACGGCGATCCGGACGTCGTCGTGAACACGCGGTACGAGCTGCGTCCGTGTGAGCCGGGCGTCCGTGTCCGTACCGAAGTGGTGAACCTGTCGCGCGACGATCGGATCATCGCGCTCGTCGACGGTTGGTTCTGGGGCGGGCGGTCCGAGCTACCCTTCACGCCCACGCAGGGGCGCGGGTTCGATCACCCGAGCTTCGGGCTCACCGACATCGCCGACGTCTTCCAGGCGTTCCCGTTCATGGCCGCGGCGAGTCACGGCGTCGACGCGACCGCGTTCGGCATCACGCGGTGCGATGCGCCGATGCTGGAGGGCTTCCAGAGCGACCAGGTCTCCGCGACGGGGACGCCGCGTCGGATCCTCCCGCCGTCGGACTACGAGATCTACGAGCGCTTCATCGCCGTCGCGGACGGGCCGGCGGTGGCGCCGGTGATCGATCGTCTCCTCGAGGCGCGGCGTCAGTTGTTCGGCGAGGCCTGGGCGGTGGTGTCCGGCACGATCGACGTGATCGGCGGGCGCTCGGTCACCGACAACGAGGCGCGCAGCCCCGTCATCGTCTACGAAGGCGATCCCGCGACGCCGGTCCGCGGGCGCATCCCGTGGACGCAGGTCGTCCCGGACGCGGACGGTCGCTTCACCGCGCGCGTCCCGCGCGGCAAGTCGTACGGCTTCACCGTGAGCGCGTTCGGTCGACAGGTCGTGGACGACTCGATCGGGTTCGTCGATGGCGACCGCACGATCGACACGCGCGCGATCCCGAGCGCGTCCCGCGTGACGCTCGTGGTCGCGGAGGACGGCGCCCCGACCGCCGCGCAGGTCTTCTTCCACCCCGCCGACGAGGCGACCCGCGCGAACGTCACGGCGAAGATCTTCGACAACTTCGACGCGTGCGCGCCTTTGCTCGGTCCGCCGCACGGCGGATCGCCCGCGTGCAACCGCGTGCTCGTGCGCGAGCCGGTGACGCTCGACGTCCCGCCCGGTCGCTACGACGTCTACGCGACGCGCGGGCCGTTCAGCACGATCGTCCGCCACACGGTGGAGCTCATCGCGGGGGAGGGCCGCTCGATCGTCTTCGAGCTCGCGCACGTGGACGGGCTCCTCCCCGAGCGCGCGCTCTCGGCCGACTTCCACGTCCACGGCGGCGCTTCGTTCGACTCCGCGATCCCGGAGCGCGACCGTGTGCTCGCGTTCCTCGCCGCCGACGTCGACGTCATCGCGGCGACCGAACACGACGCGGTGTGGAGCTACGAAGCCGCGTTGGCCGAGCTCGCGGTCGGCGACGAGCTGGTCGTGATGCCCGGCCTCGAGACGACCGGGCACGTGTTGTTCGACTACGTCCCGGACGACGACTTCCCGCGGGTGATCGGCCACTGGAACTTCTGGCCGATGAGGTTCGACCCGAACCTCCCGTACCGCGGCGGACCGTGGGACGAGCTCGCGGAGCCGGGCGCGATTTTCGATCGCGTCGCCGCGACGGGATTCCCGGACTACGGCGTCATCCAACTCAACCACCCCTGGAGTGGCCTCGAGTTCGGGCGCGACACCGGCTTCCCGCGCGCGCTCGGCCTGGACGCGCGCCAGCCGATCGCGACGGAGCGCAGCGAAGTCGGCGCGAGCCTCCTCCTCACGAAGCCGCCCGGCGCGACCCGCAGCAACGGCGACTACGACGCGCAGGAGGTGATGAACGGGACGAACAACCTCGATTTCCTCGGGCACCGCGCCTACTGGTTCTACTTGCTCGACCAGGGCGTGGTCCGCGCGGGCACCGCCAACAGCGACTCGCACGGCATGACCGACAACGTGCTCGGCACGCCGCGCAACGTGGTGTTCGCCGACATGGACACGGCGTCGTTCGACGTCGCCGCGTTCAACGGCGCGGTGAAGAGGGGGCGCATGTTCGGGACGAACGGTCCGATGCTCGAGGTCGCGACGCGGGACACTTCGGGCTCCACCGTCACGCCGAGCGTCGACGTCTTCACGCCGGCCGCGGACGCCGCGCTCGTGGTGCGCGTGCGCGCGCCGTCGTGGGTGCCGGTGGATCGCGTGCGGGTGATCGTGAACGGCGAGGTCGCGCTCGTACGTTCGGGTGCGCTGGTCTCACCCGATCCCTTCGCGCCCGGCGCGCACCTGCTCTACGACTTCTCGGTCCCGCTCTCGGATCTGTTGCCCGACGACGGCCGCGACGCGTGGATCGTCGTGGAGGCCGGAGCGCCGCTCGCCGAGAACGCGGACCTCGACTGCGACGGCATCGTCGACACCGGCGACAACAACCGCGACGGGCGCATCGACTGGCGCGACGTGGATCGCAACGACGACGATCGCGTCGACTCGATCGACGCCGACGTGGACGAAGACGGAGACGTGGACGACGACGACGTCCCGGACGCGTGCGACGACGAAGTCGGCCCGCTCGCCGAACCGCCGACGCCGACCGACCGGCGCGATCCGCTCTATCACTTCCGCGCCGTCACACCCGGCGGCTACCCGCTCGCGTTCACCAACCCGCTGCTCGTCGACCGCGATGGGGACGGCGTGTTCCGCGGAGGCGCGAAGTGAAGCGCTCGCTCCTCTTCGTCGTCGCGCTCGGGTTGGTCTCGGCTCGCGCCGAGGCGAAGTGTACGGAGTCGTGGCGCGCCAAACTCGAGGGGCCGGCGCCCGTCGGCTTCCTACCCGCGCGGCTCGGGACGGGTATCGCAGCCTGCGCGCACGACGAGCTCGAGGTCGCCGCCGCCGCGCAGGCGATCGTCGAGCCGGCGGACTTCTACGGGAACCTGCTCGCGGCCGGCGTCATCGCGGGGAGCTGGACCTGGCTCGAGCGCGGCGCCGTGTTCGGATCGTACGAGCTGCTCCGGTACCAGACAGCGATCTCCTCGCTCACCGCGTCTTCGTTCGCGCCGGGCCGACTCACGCTCGGTGCGTCGTGGCGGTTCGTCGAGTCGGACGCGTGGGTCGTGACGGGTTACCTCCGCTCTTTGGTGCCGACGCCAGGCCCGCCCTACGCGAACGCGCGCCCGTTCGGGTACGACGCGGGCGCGTCCTTGCAACTCGGGTTGTCCGAGTCGTGGACGGGGTACGGAACGATCGGTGGTTTGGTGACCGGCGCGATCTCCGACGGCCCCGCGGATCTCCGCATCGGGCTCACCACGATCGCCGGCGCGACCTACCGGCCCTCGCACGACTTCGCGTTCGTCACCGAGATGGACGCGCGCTTCGGGCGGGGATCCGCGCTGGAGTACTTCGCCGTAGGCGCCGGCTTGCGCGTTCACCTCGATCGTCGAGGCTTCGAGTTGTTCGTGAAGGTGCCGCTCGCGGGGCGCGAGCGGAGTCTGGTCACAGCCGGGCTTCGACTGCGTTATGACTTCGACGTGGCGCTGGACCGACGCCTCCGGTGACGGCGCGGGCCACGTGGGTCCGGTACTCGTTCATGCTGTTCGCGATGACCTTCGGGTCGCGCTTCGCCTTGGCGAGGAGCATGGAACCCTGGAAGGTCGTCAGGAACTGCTGCGCGAGGGCCGTCGTATCGACGTCGCGACCGGTGCTCTGAACCGCGTCCGCGAGGAGCTGCTCGACCGTGTTGGTCCAGATGTCGAGCTCCTCGTTGCACATGGCGTGGAAACGCTCATTCACCGCGGACAGCTCGAGCGTGAGCATCCCGATCAGGCAGGCGGGGAGCTCGGCGGTCGTGCTGCTCTCGACGACGTGGTCGATGTATTGGAACAGGCGATCGACCGGTTGGTCCGTGTTCGAGTCCTCCACGGCGCGATTGAGGAGCCGCATGTGCCGCTCCGCATGATCACGCCCGCAAGCCACGCCGAGGTCTTCCTTGTTCTTGAAGTGGTGGAAGAACGCCCCCTTCGTCGCGCCTGCGCGTTTGCAGATCTCGTCGACGGTGGTGGCGGCGTAGCCCTTCCGGATGAACAAGTACTCCGCGGCACGGAGAAGTTTTTGTCGGGTTTTGGTCGCGTCCCTTTTTCTCAGTTCTGTCACAGCCGCCGGCATCATGTCGGAATCGTTGAAGTCTTCGCAACTG
>JAUHYN010000045.1 GCA_030426505.1 bacterium
GGAGGAGCTCAAGGAGCTGGAGACCGCCGTGCTCAACGCGGAGGAGCACCGCGTCGCGCGGACGGTCGAGCTGTTCGATCAGCTGGTGATCCGCGTCGGGCGCGAGGTCCGGCGGCTGCGCGCGCTCGCGGCGGCGCTCTGTGAGCTCGACGTCTTGTCGACCTTCGCGCGCCTCGCCGAGCGGCGCTCTTGGGTGCGCCCGGTGGTCGACGACGGCAACGGGATCGAGATCGCGGACGGGCGTCACCCGGTCATCGAGCAGCTCGCGAACGACCTCGGGGAGCGGTTCGTCCCGAACGACGTGTCGCTCGACGACGAGGAGCGGTTGGTGATCGTCACCGGCCCGAACATGGCGGGGAAGTCGACGATCATGCGGCAGACCGCGCTGATCGTTCTGCTCGCGCACATGGGATCGTTCGTGCCGGCGCGGTCGGCGCGGATCGGTCGCGTGGATCGGATCTTCACGCGGGTGGGGGCGAGTGACGACCTCTCGCGCGGGCAGTCGACCTTCATGGTCGAGATGACGGAGACCGCGCGGATCCTCAGGTCGGCGACGGCGCGTTCGTTGATCCTGCTCGACGAGATCGGGCGCGGGACGAGCACGTTCGACGGGCTGTCGATCGCGTGGGCGGTGGCGGAGCACCTGCACGACGTGGTCGGCGCGAAGACGCTGTTCGCGACGCACTACCACGAGCTCACCGAGCTCTGCCGCGACAAGCCGAACGCCGTGAACCGCCACGTGGCGGTGAAGGAATGGAACGAGGAGATCGTGTTCCTCCGCAAGCTCCTCCCCGGCGCAACGAACCGCAGCTACGGCGTCCAGGTCGCGCGCCTCGCGGGGCTCCCCGCGTCGGTCGTCGCGCGGGCGCGGGTGGTGCTCGACTCGCTCGAGGCCCAGGCGCTGTCGGCGGGGGATCGCTCGGCGGTCGCGTTCCGGCAGCGCGCGAGCGGCCCCGCGGCCGGGCAGCTCCACCTGTTCGCCGCGCCCGAGCCCGAGGCACCGCCGGTGAGTGAGGTGGAGCGCGAGGTGCTCGACACGCTGCGGGCGGTGTCGGTCGACGACGTCACGCCGCGGCAAGCGCTCGAGTTGCTCGCTTCGCTCACCGCGCGACTCGACTCGGACGAACAGGGATCGTAGATCCCGCCTCGTGCCGTACTGCCCGAACTGTCGATCCGAGTTCCGTGAAGGCTTCACGGAGTGCAAGCCGTGTGGCGGCGTCGCGCTCGTCGATGTGCTGCCCGAGACGCTCGAGCTGCCCGAGGAGGAGCTCGAGGACACCGTCCCCGTCGGGCTGATGTCCTCGCGCGACATCGGCCAGGTCATCGAGATGGCGGGTCGCAAGATCGACACCGCGCGCGTGGTGACGATCAAGGATGCGCACGAGTTCCTGCGCATCCTCGTCGCGGCGCGGATCCGCTGCGCGATGGTCCCGCTCGGCGAGGTCGAGTTCCCCGACGGCCAGCCGCGCGTCGAGGTGCGGGTGCGCACCGCCGACGGCGACGCCGCCGAGGAGGCGCTGCGCGCCGCGTGGCAGGCCCACGTGGAGCGCGAAGGCACCGACGCCGAGACCGCGGAGACCGCGCTCGACGCGTGCCCGGCCTGCGGCGCGAACGTCCCGCTCGACGTCGAGGAGTGCCCGGACTGCGGGTTGGTCGTCGGCGTCTCGGGGGACGACGACGACGAAGAAGAAGACGACGACGACGACGAAGCCTGACGCGTGGACTGGTCGGCGATCGAGGCCGCGGGCCTGACTCCGCCCGAGGTCGCACCCGAGTACTCGGGGCGCGGGATCCGCGTCGCGGTGATCGACACGGGCGTGGACTTCGAACACCCGCACGTGGGGGGCGAGGCGAAGGGCGCGTGGGTGCGCTGGTCCGATACCGAGCGGATCGTCGTGGACGGCGCGGCGCCGGACGTCTTCGGTCACGGCACGTGCTGCGCGGGGCTGATCCGGTGGCTCGCGCCCGGCGCCGAGCTCTATTCCGTGCGCGTCACGGAGGCGCGCCCCGCGACGGACGCGGCGCGGCTCGCGCGCGGGATCGCCCACGCGGTGGAAGCGGGGGCCGCGGTGCTGGCGGTCGCGATGGGGACCACCACGGACGACGCGGATCTCGCGGAGGCGGTCGCCGCCGCGCTGGCGGCGGGATCGATCGTGGTGGCGCCGGATCCCGGCGCGCCGGTGCTCCCGGGGATCTGTCCGGGGGCGATGCGGGTCGGCTACTGGGACGGGGTGGATGTGCTCCGGGACGGGCCCGCCTACCTCGCGGAGGGCCGCGCGCGACCGGCGCGGGGCCGCGCGACGAACTTCAAGGGAGCGAGCATGTCGACCGCGCGCGCGGCCGCAGCCCTCGCTCGGTTCCTCGAAGGGACGTCGCTGCGGGGCGCCCTCGCGCTGGAAGCCTTTTCAAACAAGCTGGGAGTACGGTAGACCGGCGCCGAGATGGCCGCCAAGAAGGTGAAGTCGAAGACCAAGAAGAAGTCGCCCGCGAAGAAAAAGACCGTGGCGAGGAAGAAGACCGTGAAGAAGGCGTCGGCGAAGAAGACCGCCGCCAAGAAGACGGCGAAGAAGGCTGCGGCGAAGAAGACCGCGAAGAAGGCGGCCGCCAAGCGCACGTCGACCAAGAAGAAGACGGCGAAGAAGGTCGCGGCGAAGAAGACCGCGTCCAAGCGCACCGCGAAGAAGGCTGCGGCGAAGAAGACCGCGAAGAAGGCGGCGGCGAAGCGCGTCTCGAAGAAGGCGGTGGCGAAGAAGTCCGCTTCGAAGAAGAAGGCTTCGACCAAGAAGCCCGCCGCGAAGAAGGCGACCAAGAAGAAGGCTTCGACCAAGAAGAAGGCCACGACCAAGAAGGCGGCGGCGAAGAAGGCTTCGACCAAGAAGAAGGCTTCGACCAAGAAGGCCGCCGCGAAGAAGGCTTCGACGAAGAAGGCTTCGACCAAGAAGGCCGTCGCGAAGAAGACCACCAAGAAGGTCACCGCGAAGAAGAAGACCGCGTCGAAGAAGCGGTCGAGCGCGAAGAAGGCCGCCGCGCCGGTGGAGGCCGCCGAGGCCGCGCCGGTCGTCGAGGCCGCGCCGGTTGTCGAGGCGCCCGCGAAGAAGGCGACCAAGAAGAAGGCGGCGAAGAAGAAGGCGGCCGGCAAGAAGAGCGCCGCGAAGAAGAAGGCCGGCGCCAAGTCGAGCGACAACGGCGCGGCGAAGAACCTGTTCGCCGAGCCGAAGGACGTCCGGATCCTCGTCGTCGACGACGAGCCGGAGGTGCTCGATCTCCTCGTCCCGTTCCTGCAGTCGAAGGGCTACACGGTCACGGAGGCGCAGGACGGCGACCAAGCGCTCGAGCGCATCCTCACCGAGCACCCGAACATCGTCGTCCTCGACGTCATGATGCCGGGGCTGTCGGGCTGGGAGATCTCGCGCTACGTCCGCGAGCGCAAGGAGCTCGACCAGGTCCGCATCATCATGGCCACCGGGATCGGGCAGGAGACGAACGCCGCGACGAGCCCGCTGTACGGCGCCGACGCGTACCTCGATAAGCCGTTCCGCCTCGACAAGCTCGAGATGATGGTCGCCGACGTGATCAAGCGCATCGAGGCCGGCGAGTACTGATCCCCCCGCGTCCAAAAATTTGCGGCGCCCTCCGTGTGCGCTCAATAGTGCGGATGTGCGCCGCAGTAGGTTTCCCGCTCTCGCTCTGTTGATCGCCGCCGCCTTCGCCGCCCCGACGGGGTCGGCCGAGGCCGCTTCCGACGGCGCCGCGCTCGTCGCGGCGGCCGCGTCGGCGGACAAGGCGCTCCGCGACGACGAGAAGAAGCTCCGCTTCCGGCACCACATCGTCCGCGTCATCGAGAAGTGGGAGCGCGCGAAGAAGGCCGCGAAGGGCGCCGAGCTGCGCCGCGCTGCGGAGGGCGAGGCCGAGGCCTGGGCGCTCCTCGCGCACTGGTCGGGCCGCTCGGACGACGAGAAGCGCGCCGCCGAGCTGAAGGCCGCGCTCGCCGAGCGCCCCAAGCCCGACGCCGAGCCCAAGAAGAAGTACTGGCTGGCGAAGGTCGATGTTGAGCGCACCGACGCCCGCGTCGCGCTCGCGTTCGATCTCGACGAGGCGCCGAAGCTGCGGCGCGGCGTCGTCGACGGCGCCAAGGCCGGCGTGGTCCGCGTGTACTTCGACGTCACGCCCGCGATCGCGTCGCCGGCGGCGGCCGAGGCGCTCGACCTCGGCGTCCCGCAGATCCACGCCGCGCGCGTCGCGCAGTTCGACGCGGACACGGCGCGCTTGGTCGTCGACGTCGATGAGGCGCACGCGGATCGCCTCGTCGCCGACGGCGCGAAGGTGGTGTTCGAGCGCCCGGTGAAGGTCGCCGCCGCGAAGGCGGAGCCGAAGGTCGCAGAGGACGAGGCCCCCGAGGTCGTCGCCGAAGCCACCGCCGAGGCGGACGAAGACGAGGACGACCCGCGTGCCGAGTTGAAGCGGCTCGAGGTCGCGCTCCGCGCGCTCACCGACGACGACAAGGACGACGTGCTCGCGAAGATCGTCCAGGACACGCGCGCCTCGTACCCGGACGTGGACGTGAAGGTGGAGACGGCGGCGCCGAAGGCGGCCGAGCCGGTCGTGGCGAAGGCGCCCGAGGCGAAGAAGGCCGAGGTGCTCCCGCCGAAGACCTCGCTCAAGGAGTCGACGCGCCTCGCCGCGCGGCCCCGCGCGTCTTCGCTCCTCGCGGTCCGCCGCATCGTGATCGACCCCGGCCACGGCGGGAAGGATCACGGCGCGACCGGCCCGGGGCGCGTGAAGGAGAAGGACGTGAACCTCGCGATCAGCAAGCGGCTCGCGACCGCGCTCAGGAAGAAGCTCGGCGTCGAGGTCGTGCTCACGCGGCACAAGGACGAGTTCATCTCGCTGAAGCGGCGCTCGCAGATCGCGAACCGCAGCGGCGCGGACCTCTTCGTGTCGATTCACGCGAACGCGAACCGCAACAAGAAGGTCCACGGCATCGAGACGTACCACCTCAACGTCACGTCGAACCGCTACGCGAAGCGCCTCGCGCGCCGCGAGAACCTCCTCGAGCGCGGCGCGGGCGACGTGCCGGAGCCGGAAGAGCAGGAAGAGGAGCCGCTCGAGGAGCTCATCCCCGACGGCAAGGCCGGTCAGGACCTGCGCCTGATCCTCGCCGACCTCGCGATGCGCTCCGCGACGATCGAGTCGCGACGCCTCGCCGGCTACGTGCAGAGCTCGCTGGTCGGTCGGCTGCGCCGCGACCACGACGATGTGAAGGACCTCGGTGTGAAGCACGCGCTCTTCTACGTGTTGCTCGGTGCGCGGATGCCCGCCGTGTTGATCGAGACCGGTTTCGTCTCGTCGCCGATGGAGTCGAAGCGCCTCGCGTCGTCGAACTACCAGTCGAAGGTCGCCGACGCGATCGCGTCCGGCATCGAGCGATTCATCCTCGAGCGCCAGCGCCTCGCGCAGGGCGGCGTCGCTTCGCTCTGATCAGCCGGATCCCAACAACGAGAACAGCGCCTCGTCCACGGCGCGATGCACGGCCTGGAGTGCGAGGCGCTCTTCGAGTTCCGCGCGCTTCTTGCCGCGTCGCGAGCTCTTCGTGCTCGCGGTCGCGAGCGCAGCGTGTCTCAGGTTCGAGCCCGGGAGCTCGATCAACACGACGCGCGCCTCGAAGCCGATCTCCTTCGCGCCGGGCGCGGAGATCACGCGCGCGACGACGACGTCGATGCGAATGTCCGGCGACTCGCGCGGCATCATCGCGGGGCGGTGCGGTTCGATGCGGTCCTCGATCGCGTTACGTATCGCCTGAGCGAGATCTCGAGGTTGCTCGGTGTCGCCCTCGCGCTCGAGCACGACGCGCCCGAGCTCGATCGTGACGCGACCGCGCCCGACCGCGATCGATCGCATCGTTTCGAGACGCTGCTTGATCCGATCCGCAGCCTTGCGCGCGGCGACGCGCACCGTCCGACTCGTGTCGTCGGTCGCGAGGCGTTCGAGGCGCGCGAGAGTGCGCCGGTCTTCGTGATCGCCGAGTGCCTGCGCGCAGACGCCGCGCACGACTTCGTTGGTGTCTTCGAGGCCGGCGACCAAGGCGCGCACTGCCGTCGCATTCGGTCGGCGTCCGCGTTCGAGTGTGCCGCCCAACCGCTGCGCGGCGAGCGCGCGGATCTTGAACGACGAGTCGTCTTCGAGGATACGCGCGAGTCGTTCGATCCGATCCTCGGGATCGGCGGCGTCGACGCGGGCCGGGCCGAACGTCGAGAAGGGGACGCTCAGCAGCGCGCCGAGCGTGAAGATCACCGAGCGTCGCACCGCGGGATTCAGTCTACAGACCGCGCGTGATCCATCGCACTCCGGAGAAGGCCGCATTTCAGAAAAATTCGATGTGGGCGCAACGGCGACGTGTCCGATGCGCACGCAACGTACATCCGTCGTCCTTGTCGATCGGTCGGAGACAAACGCGACGAATCCTTTTCGCTCCTGTATGCTTCCCCCGGATTCGCAAAATGTCGCTCGTTTCGCAGGAAGTGGAGTCTGTCCTCAAGATCCACGGCATACCCACCACCGCTCACGCGGTCCTTCTCGACTGTGATCCGGTCGTCGAAGCAGTCGAGGCGCTCCTCGGGAAAGACAACGTCACGGTGCCGACCAGCACCGCTGACGCGGTCCGCGCCGTGCGATCGCATCGCATCGTCACCGTGATCACGAACGCCCGAGGTGCGTCGGCCTTCGTGCGCGCGCTCAACGCCGAGAATGTAACCGTCGGCGTGATTGCGATCGATGATGCCGGCGGCGAAATCCCGTCCGCGCAGCTTCGCGCCGGTGGTGTCATGGACGTTGCGTCCGCGCCGACCCGCGAGGTCCTCGAGCCGCTCCTTCGGCGCGGCCTCGACTTCTCGGCGCTGCTCGTCCTCGAGCTGGCGCACCGCTGCGAATCGCGTCGACTCTTGAATCGAGAACTCGAACTGCTCGGTCAGCCGCCCGAGAGCATGAGCGACGACCTCAGCCTGTTCCAGCCGCCGCCGCTCCCCGTCGGTCCGCTGTCCGTCTACAACCTGGAAGAGGCCAGCGACGCCTTCGAGACCGCGTACATCGATCGTGTCCAGCAGCTCTGCGCGAGCGCCCGCGAGGCGGCCGTGCATCTCGGCGTCTCGTCCGCCACCCTGTCGCGCCGGATGCGCAAGGAGAGCATGTCCGATGGCTCAGAAGACTCCGCGTAGAAACTTCCGCATCGCTGTCGTCGATCGCGCGGGACTCGCGGGGCAACTCGAGTCCATCGCGCGCGAGAAGGAGTGGCCGGTCGACGTCCTGAGCTGCAGCTCCGCGCTCGAGATCGTCGGCGACGGCGGGCCCGGTCCGCTCGGTGGTCTCGTGGTCAGCGTCGCCGCGTCCGGTCCGTTCCTCACCGACCTCATGCGCTGGACGGAGAGCAGCGTCGCGCAGCGCATCCCGACGCTCCTGATCGGCGCGGGCCGCCCCGAGGACGAAGCCGCGGCGCGCATGGTGCTCGGTCGCGATCACGTGCAGTGGATCGGCGCCGACCCGTCGCCCGCGCAGCTCGCCGAGTGGCTCGTCGTCGCGCTCGAGGTGCACGAGCTCCGCGTCTTCCGCTCGGAACACGACAGCATCGCGCAGTCGCTGCGCGAGGCGCGCATGCAGCTCTTCCACGGCTTCATCTCGACCTACGCGCCGCCGGAGGGGCCGCCGTGCGGACCGCCGCTGCCGACGACCGTCGAAGAGATCCTGCGCCTGCGCGACGCGCGCTCGCAGTTCGAGCGCGCGCACATCCAAGCCGCCGTCCGCGAGTGGGGGAGCCTGAAGGACGCGTCGACCGCGCTCGGGATCTCGTACACCAGCCTCTGGCGTCGCTTGCGCTAACGGTTCGCTGCGCGATGGCCTACGGCCATCTTTTCACGCCTGCGGGAACGACCCGCTCACCAACAACCTCGGATCGATCCCCAGCACGGAGAGCGCGGCGTCCCAGCGCCCCGTGTACGGCGTGTCGAAGACGACGCGCTCGTCGAGGTCGACCGGGATCCACGCGCCCTGGCGGATCTCGTCGTCGAGTTGTCCGGCGCCCCAGCCCGCGTAACCGAGCACGAGCATGTGACGGTCGGCGCGCTCGGTCTTCGCGATCGCTTCGAGCAGCTCGCGCGACGCACTCACCCGCAGACGACTCGTCACTTCGATCGTCCCCTCGTGTGGGACTGTACTGTCGGACGGGTCGAACACGATCCAACCCGTGTGCGGCGCGACGGGCCCACCGACCAGGACCGGGAGATCGGGCGCCGGTTGTCGTTCGTCCTTGATCCCCAACTCATCGACGACGTCGTCGAACGTGATGTCCGCCGGCCGGTTCACGATGAAGCCGAGCGAGCCCTCCGCGCGGTGATCGATGAGGAGCACGACCGTCTGGACGAAGTTCGGATCGAGGAGCGACGGGGCGGCGACGAGGAAACCTGGCGCGAGGTCCGAAGCCATGCTTCAGCCTGACACACCCCTCGCGCCGCGCGCCAGCGTTGCGCGCGTTGCCACCACGTTCGTATGATGCGCGTCGCTTGACGGACGAGCTCGAAATCACCGGGCCGGGCCACCCCGAAGACCGCGGCCCGCCGACCGCGGACCTCGTCGCGCCCGCGCGCCCCTGCATCATCGTGCTCGCAGGCGATAGCCCGGGGCGCGCGTTGGGGATCGAATCGGGCGCGATCATCGGACGCGGCCCCGAAGCGACGATGCGCTTCCCGCACGACGACGTGTCGCGCAAACACGCTTTGATTCGTGTGGTGGAGGAGGGCGTCTTCGAGCTCGAAGATCTCCAGAGTCGCAACGGCGTCCGCGTGAACGGCGTGCCGGTGCGTCGTCAGGCGCTGCGCTTCGGTGACCGCCTCACGATCGGCAACAGCGTGCTCTTGTTGTTCACGCAGCGCGACGGCCTCGAGGAGCAGCTGCTCCGTTCGCAGCGCCTCGAGTCACTCGGGCGCCTCGCCGGCGGCATCGCGCACGACTTCAACAACCTCCTCGGTACGGTGCTCACGAACATCGCGTTCCTGCGCTCGCTCGATCCCGCGTCCACGCTCGGACAGGAGGACATCGTCGAGACGCTGGAGGACTCCGAGGCCGCGTTGCGGCGCGCGGCGGACCTCACCAGCCAGCTCCTCGGTTTCGCGCGGCGCGGAAAGTACAACGAGCAGCCGATCGACGTGTCGCAGCTGATCGAAGACGTCGCGCGCTTGATCCGTCGAACGGCGAGTCGACCGCTGCAGATCTTCGTCGATGTGGCGCCCGCGCTGACCGTGCTCGGCGACGGCACGCAGCTCCACCAGGCGCTGATGAACATCTTCATCAACGCGCGCGACGCCATGCCGACCGGCGGCACGATCGAGGTCACGGCGCGCATCGGCGAACAGGATCGTTCGAGCCTGGTGAAGAGCCGCGAACACATCGTCATCGAGATCCGCGACGAGGGGATCGGTATGGACGAGGAGACGGCGAACCGAGCGTTCGAACCGTTCTTCACCACGAAGGACGTCGGCAAGGGGACCGGGCTCGGGCTGGCGATGGTGTACGGCATCGTCCAGAACCACGGCGGTGACGTGCAGGTGGAGAGCGCGGTCGGGGTCGGGACGACGATGCGGATCAGCCTGCCCTCGTGTGAGCCGGTCGACGCCATCGTCGACGGGCGCCCGACCGCGACGTCGGAGGAGATCTTCGTCGAGGCCCGGGTGCTCGTGGTGGACGACGACGACCTGTTTCGATCCAGTACACGTCGGCTCCTGGAACACCTGGGCTATGGCGTCGAGATCGCGCCTTCGGGGCAGGCCGCGATCGACCGGATCCGCGACGGCGACCCGATCGACCTCGTCCTGCTCGACCTCCAGATGCCGGAGATGGGGGGCGAGGAGGCGCTGAAACGCATCCTGGAGGTCGCTCCCCAGACCCGCGTGGTCGTCGTCACGGCGTTCGCCGACGACCTGCGCGCCCAGGAGGCCCTCGACGGCGGGGCCCGCGCCTTGGTGCAGAAGCCGTTCGACGTCGAGACGCTCCTGCGGGCGATCAAGGGCGCGACGGACTGAAGCGGGCCGCCGCCTCAAGTTCCGTTCGGCCGGGCCGATCGCTGTACGTCAGGAGACCTGTGGACCAGCGAAAGGACAACTTCGACGTCCTCGTCGTCGACGATGACGCCGTCACGCGGGCGCAGCTCCGCTTTCTCCTCCTCCGCAACGGCTATGACGTGACCATCGCGTCGAGCGGCGAAGAGGGGTGGGACATGCTGCAGCAGCGCCACTTCCCCATCGTGATCACGGACTGGTCGATGCCCGGAATGAACGGCCCCGACCTCTGCAGGCTCGTCCGCGAGAACCTCGACGACGAGTACCTCTACATGATCCTGCTCACCGGCATGACCGAGAAGCAGCAGGTCGCGAAGGGGCTCGAGGCGGGCGCCGACGACTACATCACCAAGCCGTTCGACTCCGGCGAGCTCCTCGCGCGACTGCGCGTCGGCCGACGTATCCTCTCGCTCCAGCGCTCGATGCGGGAGACGCAACTCGAGTTGCACGAGATGGCGCACCAGGACGGCCTGACGAAGGTGATGAACCGCCGCGCGATCGACGGGCACCTCTCCGACGCGATCGCGCGCCTCGCGCGGGCGACACACCCGTCGACCGTCGCGCTGCTCGACATCGACTTCTTCAAGCGCGTCAACGACACCTACGGCCACCAGGCCGGCGACGCGGTCCTGCAAGAAGTCGCCGCGCGCATCCGCGACATCCTCCGCAAGACCGACAAGATCGGTCGCTACGGCGGCGAGGAGTTCATCGCGATCCTCGAGAGCGCGGACGTCGACGACGCCGCGGAGGTCGCGGAGCGGATCCGCATGGCGGTCCAGGAACTCCCCATCGAGCACGGCGGTCACGAGATCTCCGTGACGATCAGCATCGGGCTCTGTGAAGCACCGGCCGGCTACAGCGGTTCGTCGGCGCTGGTCGTCGAACGCGCCGACGCGGCGCTCTACGAAGCGAAGCGCGGCGGACGTAACCAAGTCGTCCTCGGGAGCCTCGAGCCCGAGTCACACGCAGACGAGCCACTCCTGAAGGCCGCGGGCGCCGAGCGCCTCACCGCCGATCTCGCGCGCTGATACGATCCGCCACCGACTTCGCGACGTTCGCGCTCGGCGTGAGCGGGTGATTCAGCGCGGCGAGGTACACGTCTTCCCACGCACCGCTCAGCGCGGCGCGCACCGTCAGCTCTTCGTACGCCTTCACGTGTTGGATGAGGCCGCGGATCTCGGGCGGCAAGGGCGCTTGCGGGAGGGGCGTCGCGCCCGACGCGCGCACCGTGCAAGGCACCTCGACACACGCGTTCGGCGGGAGCGACGGGAGCGTGTCGCCGTTCTTCGCGTCCACGATCAGGCGCGCGGGTTCGTCGAGCGCGATTGCGCGGATGATCTCGACCGCCGCGTGTGAATAGAACGCCCCGCCGCGCTCCTCGAGGAGCTTCGGGCGCGTGTCGTTCTTCGGGTCGGCGTAGTAGCCGAGGAGCTCGCGTTCGATCTCCATGACGGCCTGGGCGCGGAGCTGCTTCGCGCTGCGTTGCTCCTCGATCGTGTCGGGGTGCAGGTAGAAGTAGCGCAGGTAATCCGACGGGATCATGCGCAGCGCGCGGAGGAGCTCCGGCGGGAAGTCGAGGTCCGGGATGTTCGCGGGGCGGTGGCCGCTGTCGAGGAGCTTCGCGACGTCTTCGAGGAGCCGGTCGAGGACCTCTTCGCCGCCGACGCGGACGCCGCGCACGAACGACAGGTGATTGAGACCGACGGAGTCGATCTCGACGCGGTCGGGCGACACGCCGAGGTGCGCCGCGATCTCCATGCGCTGGGACAGCGGGATGTTGCACAGGCCGATGGTTTGTAGGGCCGAGTGATTCAGAAGGGCCTCGGTCACGATCGAGACGGGGTTGGTGAAGTTGATCAGCGTGGCGCGGGGCGCGACGGCCTCGGTGCGCCGCGCGATGTCGAGGAGGACGGGCACGGTGCGGAGCGCCTTCGCGAACCCGCCGACCCCGGTGGTCTCTTGCCCGATCACGCCGTGGTCGAGGCCGAGCCGCTCGTCTTCGAGGCGGGCCGCCTGTCCGCCCACGCGGATCTGCACGACGACGAAGCGCGCGCCCTCGACGGCCGCCTCGAGGGTGGAGGTGGTGTCGACGCGGACGCGCGGCGCCGTGCGCTCGACCATCCGTCGCCCGAAGCCGCCGACGGTGGCGAGGCGGTCGGCATCGGTGTCGTAGAGGGCGACGGCGTCGAGGCCGAGGGGGTCGGCGCGTTCGGCGAGGCCGTGGAGCAGCTCCGGGGAGTACGTCGAGCCCCCGCCGACGACGGCGATCTTCATGCGCCGGACATAGCAGGGCCGGGGCCGGTTTCGCCATTGGACTCGCGCCCCGTTTGGGGCGAAGACGCATCCGGTGGACGCCCTGAAGACGCGCGAGGTGTTGCGCTACGCGGTCGGTGGCGTCGGGCAGAGCGTGCTCCCTTTGCTGGTCGGCACGTGGCTCATCGCGTTCTACACGGAGAAGGAGCACGCGTTCCTGTTGTCCGCAGGGGTGCTCGGCACGATCGTGATGATCGAGCGCATCGTGGGCGCCGTGCTCGAGCCGCTGATCGGCTTCGCGAGTGATCGCTCGCGGACGCGGTTCGGACGGCGTCGCCCTTGGATGGCGCTCGGGTTGCCGCTGTTGGTGGCGGCGTTCGTGGGGCTGTGGTCGCCGCCGGCGGCCGAGGGCCTGAACGCGACGTCGACGATCGTGTGGGTCGCGATCTGCTTCCTGGTCTACAACGCGTCCTACTCGGCGGTGTTCGCGCCGTACAACGCGCTGCTCCCGGAGCTGCACCGCGAGGCGAAGGAGCGGATCCGGCTCTCCTCGTGGATGGGTATCTTCGAGGTGCTCGGCCAGATCGCGGTGTCGGTCGGCGGCGCGATGTTGATCGGGTTGGGCGCGGTGGTTTGGCTCGGCGTCTCGTTCTCGACGGGCTTCTCGCTCCTCGCGTTCGTGGCGGGCGCGGTGACGTTGGCGACGATGCTGCCGGTGGTGTTGTTGACGCGCGAGCCGCCGTCGACGCCGCCGGAGCGCGAGCTCGGCCTCGTGGCCGCGGTGACGGCGTCGTTCGCGAATCGGCACTTCGTCGTGTACGCGGTCGGACTCCTGGGCTTTCGGATCGCGACGAACCTCGTGTTGGCGGGCATCCCGTTCGTGGGGGTGAAGCTGATGGGGCTGACGTCGGCCGAGACGAGCTACGTGCCGGCGGTGATCATCGTGGTCGCGGTGTTGGCGTTCCCGTTGGTGCAGAAGCTGGCGACGCGCCACGGCAAGGCGCGGGTCTTCAAGTGGGGCGGCCTCGGCTTCGTGGCGACGCTCCCGCTGATGGGGATCGTGGACAAGCTGGTGCTGCCGCCTCTGTGGGTCGGCGGGTTGTTGTTCGCCCTCAGCGGGTTCTCGGTCGCGACGCTGCTGGTGCTGCCGCGCGCCCTGATCGCGGACATCGTCGACCACGATGAGACGCGCACCGGGCTGCGTCGCGAGGCGATCTACACGGGCTCGGCCGGGGTGTTCGAGAAGCTCGGGGTGGCGCTCTCGGCGGGCATCGCGGGGGCGCTGTTGTCGGCGTTCGGGCAGACGGAGGGCGACCTGCTCGGGGTCCGGCTGCTGGGCGTGGCGGGGGCGGTGGTTCTGGCGGGTTCGCTGGCGATCTTCGCCCGGTACGATCTGGAGCCTTCCGGCTCGTAGCCGGCGTTTTGCGCGAGATTGGCGCTTCACGTATCGTTCGACGCGAGGCGTCGAGTGGGGGTTCAAGTCACGCGCGGCACCGGTGGGATGTCAGGAGGCGCGGGAGGGCGACGTAGTCCCATGCGGGACCGTTGCATCTTCACGCGACATCCATGACGACCGCCGGTGAGGGGCGCAGCGGGCTGCTGACGCTAGCGGGGCTCTGTGTCGTGGTCGTCGCGGCCGGCGCGGTCTACCTGCGCCGCGCGGCGCCGGAGCCCACGCCAGCGCCGTCCGCCCCACGCCCGGCGAAGCTCGAGGTCGCGTACGGCGGCTGCCACGAGGTCCACGCGGGCCCGGTGTGCCTGGTCGCGGAGACCTCGACGATCACCCTCTGGCTGGAGGACCCAGGCTTCGTCCCGACGGTCCGCCTCGACGGCGCCGTCGCCCCGACCCGCGTCGCGGACGTGGACGGCGGCGTGCAACTGAAGGTCCGCGTGGCGCCGGGCGTGAAGGCGCTGTCGGTCGGCGAGGGCGAGGTGGAGACCCCGTGGAGCCTCCGCACCGACCACCGCGCGAGCTCGCCGCTCGTCCGCCGCGTGAAGCAGATGCGGAACGGCGGCCTCGAAGCGGCGTGGTCGCTGGCGAGCACCGCGACCCCCGAGGACCCGCACGAGCGCGCGGAGCTGTTGTCGTTGCTGGCGCGCCTGGAGCGCGACCTGGGCCGGTCGGAGTGGCTCGACACGGTCGCTCGGAGCATCGAGCTGCACCGAACGAATGGCTGTATCACGGGCGCCGCCAATGACTTGGCCTTCATGAGTTACCGCCTCCGCGTGGACGGTGAGTTGCGAGGCGCCCGCAGCGCTTTGGAGGGGATGGCGGATCTCATCGAGGTCGCGCCTGAGTTGCGCGTGTCGCAGAACTACTTCCTGGCGGCGGTGGATCAGCAAGCGGGTGACGCCCGGACGGCGTTGGAGCGGTTGCGGGCGATGGATAGGTGGGGCGAGCGCCTGGATGACGAGACGTACCGGCTCCCCGGAATGCAGATGAAGCTGCTGCTGCTGTCGTTCCTCTCCCGGACGAGTGACGCGGCGTCGCTGCTGAAGGAACTCTCGGATGCGATCGACGAGACCGAGGCGCCGTGCGAGCGGGCATGGATGCTCAACAATCTGGCGTGGTTCGGCCGCACGATCGACGCGAACGCAAGTGTTCTTGCCGCGCAGCGTGGACTAAGTATCTATCGGGGCGAGTGCAATGACTCCTCGAATGATGAGGTCTTGCTTCGCCTCACATACGCGCGCCTACTACTTCTCGACAACAAGATCGATGACGCCGCGGATGCTGTCGGAGATCTGAGAGCAGTATGGAACGTGACTTCCGGCGCTGGTCGCGTTGAGCTGGACGAACTCGACGCACAGGTCCGGCTAGCTAGAGGTGATGCCACCAACGCACTGCTGCTGTTCGAGAGTGTACTCGAGCGTTCCAGCATGCAAGTCGACCCTCGCGTCTATTGGAGCGCCCTCCTCGGGATTGCTCGATCCGAGGTAACTCTTGAACGCGTTGAGAAGGCCCTCGAGGCTCTCGATGCGGCGGAACGGGCGTTAGACGGACTAGTGCTCGCTATTCCCCTCGGAGAAGGCCGGACGCTTTTTGCTGAAGAACACGTCGAATCCTCAATCCTGCTCATCGAGCTTCTCATCTCTCGCGGTGAGATTGAGAGGGCCCATCGGGTCGCCACGCACAGTATTCGGAGACACTCTAGTGCATTGGCGCTTAGTGCTCGCATCTCTGCGTTACCTGACTTGAGGCGAAGTATTTGGGAAGAACGGGTCCGAGCCTACCGGGATGCTCGTAAACGCCTCTCTGCAGAAGCGGAGATGGGCTGGGGCCTGCCGCAGGCTGAGCTCGAGAAGCGGCGTGGCCGACGCCGAGCGGCTGAAGAAGAACTTACCAGGAACATGGAAGCGCTAATGTCCATCATTGGAGTCGACTTGGCGAGTCGTGCGCCTCGATTACCGCAGGGGGTTGGTGAATTGGTGCTTCATCCGGCGAAAGATGGAATCTTCGCCTTGATACGGAGAACAACCGAGACGGTCGCGACCTATGTACCAGGGGACCGAGAGGGGGCCTGGCTCGAAGGGATCGCAATATCCAACGTCCTGCGCGACGGAATGAAGGGGCTAGGAGAGGTTCGACTGTTGACCTACGGCGAACTCAACGACGTCGACGTGTCTCCAACCATTCGGGCCCTCACCGCGGAGTCGCCGGTCATCGGCTACTCGATGGGGCTGCCGCGGTCGCTTGGAACGACGATGCCCCGTCGAGCCCTTGTTGTATCCGATCCAGACGGCAGCTTGCCGCGTGCACGCAGTGAGTCCAACTTCGTTCGCGAGCGACTGACGTCGCAAGGATGGCGCGTCGATCTGATTTCTGGCGCCGACGCAGATCGAGATCGGCTTCTGGCGCTGTTGTCGGATGGGGGCTACGGTCTGATGCACTTCGCGGGACATTCCGCCTCGGACGCGATCGATGGGTGGCGCAGCTATCTCCGCCTTGCGAACGGAGACCGGCTCGAGGTTGCCGATGTCTTCTCAATAGACTCTGCGCCCACCTACGTCGTGCTGTCGTCTTGCTACGGAAGTGGACGAGGCGCGGCCCCAATCGGGATTGCGCAGGCCTTCTTGGCCCGCGGCGCCCGGGCCGTTCTCGCAGCGACTGGTCCGGTAGAGGATTCGCGGGCACGCACCGTCATGGAACGTCTCTACGAACAGGAACCATCGTCGCCACCGGAAGCGCGACTGGCGGCGGTTCAATGGAGCTCGCGCGGTTCGGATGCGTCCGTCGCCGCTCATTTTCGCGCGTACGTGAGGTGAAGCTTATGA